>DATCXS010000481.1:0-3405 GCA_036565645.1 Mucilaginibacter sp. | reverse complement strand
ATCTTGTTGTGGCTATTTTGCTGCCGATATTAACATCGATAGCCGATTACCAGGGCAACAAAAAGATTTTCATGAAATGCTTTACCTGGTTGGGGGCATTGTCTTGCAGTTGCTTGTTTTTTTTTAAACTGAATAACCTTGAATTTGGCATTATCTGCTTTGGACTTGCCGCGATAGGCTATACCGGCGGATTTGTATTTTATAACTCTTATCTGCCCGAGATAGCTACTGTCGATATGCAGGATAAAGTAAGTGCCAAAGGTTTTACTTATGGCTACATTGGCAGTGTGATCTTACAGATCATTTGTTTTGTGTTTGTGCTGTTCCCCAAAGTGTTTGGCTTAACGGAAGGTAGTTCGGCGCAATTGTCGTTTCTTCTGGTAGGTATCTGGTGGGTCGGCTTTGCTTATATTCCGTTTACTGTTTTGCCTAAGGGCAGCCCCAATGCCAAAACCCACCATCATAACATTATCAAAGGTGGCTTCATTGAGCTGGGCAATGTTTGGCGGCAAGTAAAAAACATGCCATTGCTGAAACGTTATCTGCCGGCGTTTTTCTTTTACTCCATGGGCGTACAAACCATTATGCTGGTGGCTGCCAGCTTTGGCGCCAAGATCCTTCATCTGCCAACGGCAAACCTGATAACCGTTGTGTTAATCATTCAATTGGTAGCTATTGCCGGTGCTAATTTAATGTCGCGATTGTCAGAAAAATATGGTAACGTGCCTGTACTGGTGGTAGTGGTTTTAGTATGGATTTTGGCTTGCATTGGCGCTTATTTCACAACAACAGCTGTGCAGTTTTACCTGTTGGCGGGGGTAGTGGGCCTCATCATGGGTGGTATACAATCTTTATCACGCTCAACCTATTCCAAATATTTACCACAAAATATTCCGGACACCGCATCCTTTTTCAGTTTTTATGACGTTACCGAAAAATTGGCTATCGTAGGCGGTATGTTTAGCTTTGGATTTATTGAAGAGATTACCGGTAATATGCGCAATTCGGCATTGATGCTGTGTATATTCTTTATTATCGGGCTAATTTTGCTGATTACTTTACACAAAGAGGAGCGGAAAATTCAAAAAAAAGTGTGAGATTAGCAACCCATGAAGACCGAACTATTTATTCCTTGTTTTATAGACCAACTATTTCCTGAAACTGCTTTCAATACAGTTAAACTTTTAGAAAAGGCGGGCTGTGTGGTCGACTATAATCCGGAGCAAACCTGCTGCGGTCAGCCGGCTTTTAACGCTGGTTTTTGGGATGATGCTAAAACGGTAGGGCATAAGTTTCTAAACAGTTTTTCTGAAGAAAGCGTTATCGTAGCACCCTCTGCATCATGTACCGGCATGGTGAAGAATTATTACAACGACTTGTTTACCAATACCATCGATCATAATAAATGCCGCACCGTACAGAGCAATATTTATGAACTGTCAGACTTCCTGGTAAATGTCCTGGAATTTGACTATTTCGGCGCCGAGTTAGAAGGCCGCGCCGTTTATCACGACAGCTGCGCAGCGCTGCGCGAATGTCATATTAAAAAAGAACCCCGCCAGTTATTGTCAAAGGTATTGGGTTTAGAACTTGTAGATCTGCCGCAAGGCGATACCTGCTGCGGTTTTGGCGGCACCTTTGCTGTTAAGTTTGATGCCATATCAAGTGCAATGGCGCAGCAGAAGGTTGATAATGCTCTTTCTGTGGGTGCCGAATACATTATTTCGACTGATGCTTCGTGCCTGTTGCACCTGCAAGGTTATATCGAAAAAAACAACGTCCCTATTAAATGTATGCACCTTGCCGATGTACTGGCGCACGGTTGGGGCAATGTATAGCATTTTTCCTTTCTTTTGAACTTGATATTGGTAAGCAGTAAAACGCACTACTAATAGTTATTACTGGAAATTTCATTATGAAGAAGTAAACTTATTTTATATTGTTATAAATTAAAGTTGACTATACAAGTAAAAATTAAGATATTTACTTTATAAATCACATCTTTGTGGTCAAGCCAATTAATACTAACCAATTATATTGCTTATTAAAATTAATATTATGCAACACAATTACCTGCTTAAATGTGCGCCACTAAAAGCATTTTTATTGGCAATGTGCGTTCCGTTTTTTGCCTCGGCGCAAAATAGAATGCTACAGCAACAAATCCCGCTGAATGACCTTTCAGCGTTTAAAAGTCCGAGTGCCAACTGGTCTGTAGCCGGCTCGGTTACAGCCGATTTCGATAAACCAAATACCATTACCAAAAAAGAGGGTACCGGTATTTTGGTAAGTATCCCCGGCAAAGACAAAAACGAAGACATCTTCACCAATATGGAGCATGGCGACATTGACCTGAGTGTTGATGTGATGATGCCTAAAGGATCAAACTCGGGCATCTATCTGCAAGGCCGTTATGAAATACAGTTGTTGGACAGCTGGGGTAAACAAGCCTTAACCAGCGGCGACCTGGGTGCTATTTATGAGCGTTGGGACGAAACCCGTCCTGCCGGGCAGTTTGGTTTTGACGGTGTTGCACCGCGCATTAACGTAAGCCGTGCGCCGGGCCTTTGGCAAAATATCCGTATACAATTCCAGGCACCAAAGTTTGATGCATCAGGCAAAAAGATAGCCAATGCGCGTATTGTAAGAATCATCCTGAATGGTATGACCATTATTGAAAATGCCGAATTACAGGCACCAACCCGTGGTTCAGCATTTGCCAACGAGGCTGCTACCGGTCCGCTGCGTTTGCAAGGCGATCATGGTGCAGTAGCTTTCAGAAACTTCCGTTACAGCACACACGTTGGTGCCATGACCGTTGATGGTACCCGCCAGGTTTGGGATAGTAATGAAAGACCTGTTTCTGTTAATGTTAAAGGCCAGCCGGTGGTATTCCGCAGCTTTGTAGACATTCCGGGTAAAAGGGTTACGCACTCTGCAAGCGTAGGTTTATTAAATAATATCAGTTACGGTTTTGATTTGGAGCTGGGTACTATATACCAGATCTGGAAAGGTGGATTTTTGGATGCATCGCCAATGTGGTTGTCACGTGGTGATGGTAATGCCCGTGCTATTGGCAGTGTGATTAGTTTAGATGACAAGCCAGCCCTGGCATTGATCCATGAAGACAATCAGGCATGGCCGGATACTTTGGAGAAAGGCATTTTCCGCCAAAGAGGTTACGAGTTAGATGAAGCCGGCGTACCTACTTTTAAATACACTTTTGATGGGGTTACCATTAATGATAAAACTACCAGCGGGGACGGTAAAATGCTAACCCGTAAGATCAGCGTTGATGGCCCTGCTCCGAAAGATTTATTTACCCGTGTAGCCGATGCCAGTGACATTGTAGATTTAGGTGATGGCTTATACGCAGTTAACAACTTTACTTACTATGTGCGACTG
>DATCXS010000181.1:0-22536 GCA_036565645.1 Mucilaginibacter sp. | reverse complement strand
TTTTGTGGCTGCCGACAGACAGATAATTAATTACTTGCGCTACAATATGCGTTCGCAGATATTTGCCAAGGCTTTGCCAATGCCAATGGTTATAGGGCTTAAAAAGCGATTTGAATTGCTGAAAGCTAAACCCGAGCTGCGCGAGAAGCTCTGGCAAATTTCCACTAGCCTGCAAAACGGGTTAAAAGAACGTGGTTTTGATCTCGGTATCACCAACACGATGGTTACACCAGTATACTTAAAAGGCGATTTGTACGAAGCTACCGCCTTGACCCGCGACCTGCGCGAACAATGGAGTATATTCTGCTCAATTGTGGTTTATCCGGTTATTCCGAAGGGGTTGATCTTGTTGAGATTAATACCAACTGCCGCACACAGCATGGAAGATGTACAACGTACGCTGGATGCCTACAGCGCCATGGGCGAAAAGCTGAAAGCCGGTGCCTACCGTAAAAAGGTTGCCGAAGTGCAATAGCACATATTTTAATGATAAATAAAATAAATGCCATCTGCTTACAGGTGGCATTTTTCTTTTGGATATTTTGATAAATTAGCATCTGCAAAAAAAATATATATGCGCCTGTCTGACAAATTAGTTGTTATAACCTTGCTTTTTTTAATAGTTGTCGCCTTGGTGCGCTGTAACGGCGAAACTAATAAGCAAACTAAAAATACTTTTTCAGCTGATGACGTAAGCAAAGGCCAGGCGCTTGCTGCACAGTACTGCCAATCATGCCACCAGTTGCCGGGCCCTGCTTTGATAGATAAGAAAAGCTGGCACGATAATGTATTGCCAGTAATGGGACAATATTTGGGCATCAAGACGGAGGCTGAAAGATTACGGATGAATGACCTTGAAAGCGATGCCACTTATATGCCAGACACAGCCCAAATCGACTCGGCTAAATGGGCGCAGATCCAGGCTTATTTTGTAGCTAAAGCCCCGGAACACCTGCCTGTAGCAAAAGCGGCAGAGCCTATTCATAAACTACCCATCTTCGAGATACAGCCGGCTCCTGCCCAATGGGACTCTACCCATGCAATGACATCGTATGTAAAAATTGATGAGAGTGTAAAGCCTCACCGATTGATTGTTGCCGATGGATTAAATAACCGGCTCATCGTGCTTAATGACCGGGGCAAGACGCTTAGCTCACGCATTATGGCCGGTGCAATTGTGAACATGTTGTTTCAGGATGGTAAGATTACTGCCACTGCTATCGGCAAAGATCTGTGGGCTAATAATTTCAAAAATGGTTTTATTAAAGAGATTAAAATTGCTAGAAACGGAAAAATTGCACCAGCCGTACAACCTGTTTTTTTTAGATTGGGCAGGACACTGTCTACTGATGTTGTCGACCTGAACAACGATGGTGTTAAAGACTATCTGATTGCACAGTTTGGCAAAATGACGGGCAGACTTAGTTGGGTTGACAGATCGGGCGGTAAATTGCAGGAGCATGTAGTCAGAGATAAGCCTGGCTGTATCAAAACAATAATCACTTACGATAACAAGACCCATCGTCCTGATATTTGGGCGCTATTTGCCCAGGGCGATGAAGGTATATTTTATTATACTAATGACGGCAAGGGTAACTTTGCAGAAAAAAAAGTGCTGGGTTTTCCGCCGTCATATGGTTCAAGTTCGTTTGATCTGGTTGATTTTAATGGAGATGGTTTTAAAGACATCATTTATACCTGTGGCGACAATGGCGACTTTAGCCAGGTATTAAAGCCTTATCATGGCGTATATATTTATTTGAATGACGGAAATAACAACTTTACACAGAAATATTTTTATCCCATAAACGGTTGTTATAAAGCCATTGCCAAAGATTTTGACGGCGACGGCGACCTGGATATTGCCACCATAAGCGAGTTTCCCGGTGATGTAAAACCGTGGCAGGCTTTTGTTTATTTAGAAAACAGAGGCAATTATAATTTCCAGGCTTATACCTTACCTTTAAATACACCATTTGCTAACGGCATGACCATGGATGCAGGCGATATAGACGGCGATGGTAAGATAGATTTGCTGTTGGGCAATGGATACGGCAACGAAAAAAATAATGGTCAAAAGCAGCCATTGTTTATAGTTTTGAAAAACATTAGCAATCGTAAAGGCAAATAGCCTAAGCCCATAGAAAAAAGCACTTTTTTAAAATTATGCGCTTATTTTATTTGATTTAAAGACAGGCTAAAATGATGTTATAATATTGATATATAGATGGTTTTATTATTGAAACGACTTTATATTATTTAAAAGGAAAAAAATATTATAATACTGAAAAATAATAGTCTGAAACGCTATAAGGGCAATAAATTATAGGCATAAAACAGCCTGTAAATGTGGAAAAAAAACCGAATTGAAAGCGCTTTTAAGTATTTTTTTTTTGATAAAAACAGTTTAGCTTAGCTACAATAAAACAAAAACCCAAATATTTAAAAAGGAGTTAACTGATGAAAAAATTTACTGAAGTAAAGAATCTTATTGCATCACTGGAAGCTGATGCTGATAAGTTTTACAACAAGGGTAATAGTGCAGCCGGTACCCGCGTACGCAAAGGGATGCAGGACCTGAAAAATCTTGCACAAGCTATCCGCCTGGAAGTTCAGAACACAAAAAACAAAGCTTAAAGGATACACAAGTATCCGTACTGGCAAAACCCGGCTGCACGCAGCGGGGTTTTTTTATGGAAAGAAAGAGGTAACCCGCTAAGGTTGCCTCTTTCTTTTTTATCACTAATTAGTAATTAGTTTTTATTGAATTTCTGAATTTCTTCGATGATCTCGTTTCTAACACCTTCGCTTACCTGTACCAGTGGCAGACGTACGGTGTCGCCGCAGATGCCTAATTGTTGCAGCGCAGTTTTAACACCGGCAGGGCTGCCGTCAACAAAGCACAGGCGGGTAATATTCAACAGGTCATAATGGCCTTGCTGCGCCCCTTTAAAATCATAGTTCAGGCATTTGCGAATCATGTCAGATGTCTGGCGCGGCAATGCATTGCCAACAACTGATATTACGCCCACTGCACCCAGGGCTATCATGGGGAAGCTGACAGGGTCGTCGCCTGATATCATCAGGAAACCTTGGGGCTTGTCGCGCATAATCTGGTTAATCTGCTCAAAGTTGCCCGACGCTTCTTTAATGCCTACAATATTTTTAAAAGATTGAGCTAACCTTACCGTAGTTGCAGCACTGATGTTGCTACCCGTGCGGCTTGGTACGTTATACAATAGGATAGGCAGTTTAGAATTCTCTGCAATAGCTTTATAATGCTGGTATATGCCTTCCTGAGTTGGCTTATTATATTGCGGACTTGCTGAAAGTATAGCGTCATAACCCGGCACATCAAAAGCTTTGATTTGGGCAACAACTTCGGCAGTATTGTTACCAGCGATACCGGCAACCAGGTTAACGCGGCCTTTAACAGCTTCGGCAGTGAAAGCAAGAACCTTCTTCTTTTCTTCGGCAGACAATGTGGCGCTCTCGCCGGTTGTACCCAATGACACAATGTATTCCACACCGCCATCAATTAAATAATTGATAAGGTTTTTAAGCCCGTCATAATCCACTTGCCCGTCTGCAAGAAAAGGAGTAACTATTGCTATCCCCGTTCCGTAAAATTTGTTCATGTTAGTATTAAATGCTGCTAAGATAATTAATTTCTATTAAGCTGTGTTAAACAAAAAATCCCGGCCAAACTGGCCGGGATTTATATCTTATATTGATTGTAATTAAGATATTTTCGCCAGTTCTTCGGCCATTGCTGCACCAATTTCGGCAGGTGAGGCAACAACGCGGATGCCACACTCTGCCATGATCTTCATCTTGGCAGCAGCAGTATCGTCGGCACCGCCAACAATGGCACCTGCGTGGCCCATACGGCGTCCGGCAGGTGCGGTCTGGCCCGCAATAAAGCCTACTACAGGTTTGGTGCCGTTTGCTTTGATCCAGCGGGCAGCTTCGGCTTCCATGCCGCCGCCAATTTCGCCGATCATGATGATGCCATGCGTTTCGGGGTCGTTCATTAATAATTCAACCGCTTCTTTGGTTGGGGTGCCGATTATTGGGTCGCCACCAATACCGATGGCCGTAGTAATACCTAAGCCAGCTTTAACCACCTGGTCAACCGCCTCATAAGTCAGCGTGCCTGATTTTGAAACCACACCTACATTGCCTTTTCTGAAGATAAAACCCGGCATGATACCAATTTTACTTTCATCGGCAGTAATAATGCCCGGGCAGTTAGGGCCAATTAAACGTGTGTCCTTGTCAGACAAATATTCTTTTACCGCAATCATATCCTTGGTTGGGATACCTTCGGTGATACAAACAATAACTTTAATACCAGCTTCGGCAGCCTCCATTATAGCATCGGCAGCAAACGCAGGCGGAACGAAAATAATAGAAACATTAGCGCCGGTTCGTTTAACTGCATCGGCAACGGTATTAAAAACCGGTCGGTCAAGATGAGTTTGGCCACCTTTACCGGGCGTAACACCACCAACAACCTGCGTACCATACTCAATCATTTGCGATGCATGGTAAGTGCCTTCATTACCTGTAAAACCCTGAACTATAACTTTAGAATCTTTATTTACGAGAACGCTCATTGGTATTTGATTTCTTATTTTATCGCAAAGCTAAAATTATTTTTCGCCCGCTAAGGATTTGGGGTATTAATTTTTTATTTGATGATGAAAAATTTACAAACCCCCTAACCCCCTGAAGGGGGAATATTAAGGTGTGGGCGCTTTGGACTCAATGAGCGAGCTATTTATTCAAAAACTCCCCCTTCAGGGGGCTGGTGGGTAAACTCTCCCTCACTCTTCGCAATAACAATAGTGGCAACCCCGTTGCCAATCATATTGGTGATGGCCCGCGCTTCTGACATAAACCTGTCCACGCCCAGCAATATCGCCACACCCTCAACCGGTATCACCTTGATAGCTGCCAGGGTTGAAGTCAGTACAATAAACCCGCTGCCCGTTACGCCTGCGGCACCTTTCGAGGTGATCATTAATATAGCAATGATACTTAACTGCTGACCCAATGATAGCGGTATCTGAAATACCTGCGCCAAAAATATGACCGACATAGATAAGTAGATTGTCGTTCCATCTAAATTAAACGAGTATCCCGCGGGGATAACCAAACCTACTACCGACCGCGAGCAGCCAAATTTCTCCATCTTTTCCATCATCGCAGGCAAGACAGTTTCTGATGATGAAGTACCCCAGACAATTAGTATTTCCTCCTTAATATGTTTAAGGTATTTCCAGAAACTAAATTTATAAGCATAGCAGATCAGGTTCAATATCACAAAAATGAACAGCGCCATAGTGATATAAACTGATGTCATCAGCAAGGCCAGGGGGCGCAACGTTTCAATGCCGTAAGTGCCCACGGTGTAGGCCATCCCGCCGAAGGCACCTATCGGCGCAACCTTCATCACCATGTGCATAATGTTAAAAAACACCTTGGATATCTTCTCAAACAGGTCAACCACCCCTTTGCCCGACTCGCCCATGCGGCTCAATCCAAAGCCAAACAGAATGGCAAAGAAAAGTATCTGCAAAATATCGCCTTTGGCAAAAGCATCAAAAGCATTGCCGGGTACTATATGAAACAAAAAATCGCTCCAGTGCATTTCGGCAGCAGCTTTCTGGAAAACTTCGAGCTTGCTGGTATCCGCTTTAACCGTGGTCACAAAGCCCTCGCCGGGTTTAACAAGGTTGGCTACCGTTACGCCGATGATGAGCGCAAAAGTAGTGACGATCTCAAAATACAACAAAGCCTTGCCACCCACACGGCCCACCTTTTTTATATCGCTCATACCAGCAATACCCAGTACAATGGTAAAGAATATAATAGGCGCAATCAGCATTGTAATAAGGTTGATAAACATCTTGCTTATCAGCTGCGCAGTAGGGGCAAACTGCTTAAAGTAAATCCCCACAATTATGCCCACTACAATGGCAACAAGAACCTGGAAGGTAAGGTTGGTAAATAGTCGTTTCATTATAACAATAATACGATTATTAGGGATATAAAAAAGCCGCTTTTAACCCAAGCCCAAATCCTTATCTTCGCTTTATGTCACCTGCAGAAGCAAAACAACAAATTGAGGCCCTATCGGCCGAGTTAAAACAGCATACCTATAATTATTATGTGCTGGCAATGCCCACCATATCCGACTTTGATTTTGATAAAAAGCTGGAAGCCCTGGCCGCGCTCGAAAAGCAATTCCCTGAATTTTTAGATGCCGATTCGCCGACGCAAAGGGTGGGTGGTTTTATCACCAAAGAGTTTCAAACTGTGAAGCACCGCTGGCCCATGCTGTCGTTGGGTAATACGTATAATGAGCAGGAATTGCTTGACTTTGACCAGCGTATCCGCAAAGCCATCGGCGATAATTTCCAATACGTCTGTGAGCTGAAATTCGACGGCCTGTCCATGAGTCTGACTTATGAGAATGGTAAGCTGATCCGCGCCGTTACCCGCGGCGATGGCACGCAAGGCGACGATGTAACAACCAACGTAAAAACCATTCAAAGCATCCCCAAACAACTCAAACATGGCGATTACTCTGCCGAATTTGAGATACGCGGTGAGGTATTTATGCACCTGAAAGCCTTTGAGCGCCTTAACCAGGAGCGTGTTGACAACGGCGAACAGCCTTATGCTAACCCCAGGAATTTTGCATCGGGTACTATCAAACTGCAGGACTCGAGCGAGGTAGCTAAACGCCCGTTGGACTGCTTCCTTTATTTTTTATATGCCGAAAAGCCGCCATTTAAAACTCATTGGGAAAGCCTGCAAGCCGTAAAAAGCTGGGGCTTTCATGTGAATGAACATAGCCGCTTGTGTAATACTATTGATGATGTGCTGGCCTTTATAAAAGAATGGGACAAACGCCGCTTTGATCTGAGCTATGATATCGACGGTATTGTTATTAAGGTAAACAATTACGCACAACAGGAAGAATTGGGCTTTACGGCCAAGTCGCCGCGCTGGGCCATATCCTATAAGTTTAAGGCCGAGCAGGTACAAACCCAATTGCTGGCCGTAACCTACCAGGTTGGCCGTACAGGCGCAGTGACCCCGGTGGCTAACCTGAAGCCGGTATTGCTGGCAGGCACCACCGTTAAACGTGCCACCCTGCATAATGCTAATGAAATGCTACGCCTGGATCTGCATGAGGGCGACTGGGTATTTGTGGAAAAAGGCGGCGAGATCATCCCTAAGATCATCAGCGTAAACATGAAGAAACGTGTAACCGGCGCACCCACTATAGATTATGTAACCGAATGCCCTGCTTGCGGTACGCCGCTAACCAGGGTAGAAGGCGAAGCCGCATTCTATTGCCCTAATGATGAAGGCTGCCCGCCGCAGACCACCGGTAAGATCCAGCACTTCATCGGCCGTAAAGCCATGAATATTGATGGTTTGGGTGATGAGACTATAGAGACACTGTATCAGCGCGGCTTTATACGCCATATCAGCGACTTATATAAATTGCAGGAACATATTGACGACCTGAAAAAGATGGAACGCTTCGGCGAGAAATCTATCAATAACATGCTGGACGGAATCGAAAAATCAAAACAGATGCCTTTTGAAAAAGTGCTTTTTGGTTTAGGTATCCGCTACATTGGTGAAACCGTCGCCAAAAAACTGACTAACCATTTTAAAAACATCGACAACCTGATGGCAGCCACGCTGGATGAGTTGGTTGTCGCTGAGGAGATTGGTGAGCGCATTGCCCACAGTATCATTGAATACTTCGGTAACGAACAACATCGTCAGGAAATAGAAAAACTAAGAGCAGCCGGTTTACAATTTGTAAGCGAAGAAAAAGAAGTGGTACTGCAAAGCGAAGCCCTGACGGGCAAAACCTTCATTATATCGGGCACATTCGAAAAATCGCGAGATGAACTAAAGGATATCATCGAGCAAAATGGTGGTAAGATACTGAGCAGCATATCGGCCAAGCTCAACTACCTGGTCGCCGGCGACAATATGGGCCCGTCAAAATTAGAGAAGGCAACGAAGCTGAATATCCCCATTATCAGTGATGAGGAATTGATGGCGATGATAGGGTAAGCCAATCAAGAAGTTTGTCATTTCGACCAACGGGAGAAATCTATACATGAGTTATTCATAAAAAGTTGAGCGTGTGTATAGATTTCTCGCTATGCTTATAATGACATGTTTGTGTTGCGAATCATCCTCGTCACCTCTATGTAAACATCCTTCCCAAAAACAATCGGAACAAATTAATTGTCGTATTTTGTAGTAGCAAAATGGTTTAAATAGCCGTTTTGATTGACGATATGAAATATAACGAATTAACTCCCGACGAAGAACGGGTAATACTGCACAAAGGCACCGAGCGCCCTTTTACCGGCGCACTATTAAATAATAAAGCACAGGGTTTATATGTATGCAAACGCTGCGACGCTCCGCTTTATACCTCTGAATCTAAGTTTGAATCGCACTGCGGCTGGCCGAGTTTTGATGATGAGATACCAGGCGCTGTTAAACGCATTCCGGATGCCGATGGCCGCCGTACCGAGATTGTCTGTGCAAATTGCGGCGCCCACCTGGGTCACGTTTTCGAAGGGGAATATCTTACCCCAAAAAATGTAAGACACTGCGTCAACTCGGTATCAATGAAATTTGTGCCTGCGACATAACAAATTGTTTGCCGATAAATTTCATATTCTGATAATGTTTATTTAACAGGCTCTTTTTCAGAGGTTAATACTACCAACAAAAGGTTTGTGAATAACTTATAGGTGATGTGAATAACTATCACTAACAATCAAAAAAATCATCGCCTATCTTTGGATTACAAGTTTTTTAAAACGCTCCAAAAAGCCGGCAGTCCTTGCCGGTTAAAGGTTTAAAGGGCTTCAATTATCAAACGGCGGACACGTCGACACACACTGTATAAGGTAGTTTTGTAGCGATTAGTAGGGTGGGATACTAAAGTAGTTTTAAGAGGATAGTTTTTCAATTATCGTCAATTAAGATCGACTGCTAGGCGGCATCACCGACTAAATTATTACAGTTTTGAAAGGTTTTAGAGTTAATTATAAATATTAAGCGCATGGCAGAGGAAACAGAGTTATTATTAAAAGAAAACAAGGATCGTTTTGTTATTCTTCCTATTAAATACCCGGCTATTTGGGAGATGTATAAAAAATGTGAAGCCAGCTTCTGGACGGCCGAAGAAATCGATCTTTCTGATGATATGAAACATTGGGAGAATCTTACTTCGGGCGAACGCCATTTTATATCGCATATACTCGCATTTTTTGCTGCCAGCGACGGCATAGTGAATGAGAACCTCGCCATAAATTTTATGAGCGAAGTGCAATTGCCCGAAGCACGTTGTTTTTACGGTTTTCAGATCATGATGGAAAATATCCATTCTGAAACCTATGCGCTTTTGATTGACACTTACGTGAAAGATCCGGCAGAAAAAGACCGTTTGTTCCACGCTATTGAGACTGTACCATGCGTAGGTAAAAAAGCACAATGGGCATTACGCTGGATAAACAACGGATCATTTGCAGAACGTTTGGTGGCTTTTGCTGCTGTTGAAGGAATATTTTTTTCTGGCAGTTTTTGCTCATTGTTCTGGCTTAAAAAACGTGGCTTAATGCCCGGCCTTACCTTTAGTAATGAGTTAATATCCCGTGATGAAGGTATGCACTGCGAGTTTGCTTGTCTGTTATATAAAATGTTAGACAAGAAACTATCGAAAGAAGCAGCTACAGCTATTATTACCGATGCTGTTGAAATTGAAAAGGAATTTATCAGCGAAGCCTTGCCGGTTAGCTTAATTGGCATGAACGCTAAATTGATGAGCCAGTACATAGAATTTGTTGCCGACAGGTGGTTAGTTGAATTAGGTTATAGCAAAGTATATAACTCCACTAATCCGTTTGACTTTATGGAGATGATATCACTGCAGGGCAAAACCAACTTCTTTGAGAAACGTGTGGGTGATTACCAGAAGAGCGGTGTGCTGAACAATCAGGAAAATAAATCTTTCTCGTTAGACGAGGACTTTTAATCAATAGATATATAACATCCAGTTAAATAAAATAATCAGTAACCCGGTTGGTCCAGTCCAGCCATAAAATGCCAAAATTATGTTCGTAGTAAAAAGAGACGGTAAACAAGAGTCTGTAAAATTTGACAAAATAACCGCACGCATCGAAAAGCTGTGCTATGGTTTGAACCCCGCATTGGTTGATCCGGTTGATGTGGCAAAAAAAGTAATTGAAGGTTTGTTTGACGGGGTTACTACGTCAGAACTGGATAATCTTGCTGCCGAAACAGCTGCATCGTTAACGACTAAACACCCGGATTACGCGTTATTGGCATCGCGTATTGCCGTATCAAACCTGCATAAAAACACGGTTAAGTCGTTCTCAGAAACCATGCGTAACCTGCATACCTATATAGACCCAAAAACAGGTAAAAATGCTGCGTTACTGGCTGATGATGTGTATGAGATCATTGAAAAAAATGCTGAAGAACTGGATAGCAGCATTATTTACGACCGCGACTTTGGTTTTGATTACTTTGGTTTTAAAACCCTGGAAAAATCATATTTGTTAAAACTGGATGGTAAAATTGCCGAGCGCCCGCAGCATTTGTTTATGCGTGTATCGGTAGGTATCCATAAAGAAGATATCGCCAGCGCAATCAAAACTTATAACCTGATGAGCGAGCGTTGGTTTACCCATGCTACGCCTACATTATTTAACGCGGGCACACCAAAACCGCAAATGTCGTCATGCTTTTTGTTAACCATGAAAGATGACAGTATTGACGGTATTTATGATACTTTAAAACAAACTGCTAAAATATCTCAAAGCGCGGGTGGTATAGGCCTGAGCATTCACAATGTGCGTGCAACAGGTTCATATATCAGCGGTACTAACGGTACCAGCAACGGTATCATCCCTATGTTGCGTGTGTTTAATGATACAGCCCGTTATGTAGACCAGGGCGGCGGTAAACGCAAAGGTGCCTTTGCTATTTACTTAGAGCCATGGCATGCGGATATCTTCGAGTTTCTTGACCTGCGTAAAAACCACGGTAAAGAAGAAATGCGTGCCCGCGATTTGTTCTATGCGCTGTGGGTGTCTGATTTATTTATGCAACGCGTTGAGGCTAATGAAGACTGGAGCTTATTCTGCCCGCATGAAGCACCTGGCTTGGCTGATTGCCACGGTAAAGAATTTGAAAAACTATACAAAAAATACGAGAAAGAGGGCCGCGCACGTAAAGTGATCAAAGCACAGGAGCTTTGGTTTGCGGTGCTTGACGCACAGGTTGAAACCGGTACGCCTTACTTATTATATAAAGACGCTGCCAACAGCAAATCAAACCAGCAAAACCTGGGTACCATTAAAAGCTCGAACTTATGTACCGAGATTTTAGAGTACACCTCGGCAGATGAGATTGCCGTTTGTAACCTGGCCTCATTAGCGTTGCCACGTTACGTACGCGACGGATCATTCGATCATGATAGGTTGTATGAAGTAACTTACCAGGCAACAGTTAACCTGAACAAGATCATCGACAATAACTATTACCCGGTTGAAGAAGCACGTACTTCAAACATGCGTCACCGCCCTGTTGGTTTAGGTGTACAAGGTTTGGCCGATGCTTTCATTTTGCTGCGTATGCCGTTTGAAAGCCCTGAAGCAAAACAACTGAACAAAGAGATCTTTGAAACCATCTACTTTGCAGCCATGACCGCTTCTAAAGACCTGGCTATAAAAGACGGTGCTTACGAAACCTTTAAAGGTTCGCCATTGTCAAAAGGCGAGTTCCAGTTTGACTTGTGGAAAGTGAAACCAGACAGCGGCCGTTGGGATTGGGAAAACCTGCGCTTAGATGTGATGAACCACGGTGTGCGTAACTCGTTATTAGTTGCACCGATGCCAACTGCATCAACCTCGCAAATTTTGGGTAACAACGAATGTTTTGAACCATATACTTCAAACATCTACACCCGCCGTGTATTGAGCGGTGAGTTCATCATCGTTAACAAACACTTGCTACGCGATCTGGTGAACCTTGGTATTTGGGACAACACCATGAAAGATAAGATCATCAGCGCAAACGGATCTATCCAGGATATTGCTGAAATTCCGCAAGACCTGAAAAACCTGTACAAAACTGTTTGGGAGATCAAGATGCGCGATATCATCGATATGGCTGCCGACCGTGGCGCTTATATCTGCCAGTCGCAATCACTGAACTTGTTTATCAACTCGCCAAACGCTTCAAAACTCACTTCAATGCACTTCTATGCGTGGAAGAAAGGTTTGAAAACTGGCATGTACTACCTGCGTACACAAGCTGCATCACAAGCGGTTAAATTTACGGTTGAGAACCAGGGCGGTAAAAATATGGACCCGGTTATACCAGAAGTGGTACAACAAGTTGCCGACGAAATTCCGGCCGGCCCAACCTGCTCAATGGAAGAAGGTTGCGTAACTTGCTCGGCGTAAAGCCCCATCCAAGCCTCCCCGGCAGGGCGGGCTAATATAAAGAATCATAAGGCCGAATGTTTTCGGCCTTATTAGTTATTAAAGTAAATTTGAAGCAATGTTTGAAGCTAAAAAAGTCTCCCCTGCCGGGGGAGATTTAGAGGGGGTTACCAAACACGAAATCATATCCTGCGAGCGTTGCGGTATCCGCATTGAATGTAAGGCCAATGCTTACACCAAATGCCAGTGCAGCGTGGTGCAGCTTACCATTAACGAGGTGCATACATCAGCGAAAATTATGAGGGTTGTATGTGCGCCAAATGTTTGCTGGAGTTGCAGGGAGAGTATAGAGAGATGATGGTGTAGTTGATGTAAAATTGGATTGTCACTCTGAGGCACTCGAAGGGTGAGCGGTGACCTCATTTGTGTTGTCATCCTGAACGATAGTGAAGGATCTTATACAACTTGCTATATCGCTTATACAAGATTCATTCACCATCGTTCAGAATGACAAATGGGTAATAAATCCTACCTTTATTCCAGCATGTCGGCCACTACAAACACATACTTTCTCGTCATTAACGGCAAACCCGAAGGGCCGTTTACTATAGACGAACTCCAAGCCCACCAGCTCAAGCCTGCCGACTTCGTCAAAACCCAAGCTATGGACGACTATAAAGAAGCCCATGAGGTTGCCGAACTGCGCGAATTATTTGGTTTCCAAAAACAAGTACTGTTGCAATACTACGGTTCGTTCGACCAACGTGCTGCGGCCGCCATGGTAGATTGGCTTATCATATCAGCAGTGTGCATCATTCCTTCGTTTGCCATAACTTTATTAATAACCGATAAGCTTGTCGGCCTTGGCCTGGCACTTGGCCTGTTTGTTTTGATCCCGATTGTTAATCTTATTTACCACATAGTGATGGAAAGCTCGCCCAAACAAGCCACCTACGGCAAGCAACTGCTCAAAATAAGGGTTTGCGATATGCAGGGCAACCGGCTCACAACTAGCCATGCCGCCAAAAGGAATATAGCCAAGGTATTATCGGTAGCTACTTTGTTTATTGGTTATTTGTATGCTTTCTTCAATAAACAACAACAATGCCTGCATGATAGGGTTGCCGGCACCTTGGTGATTAAGGACAGGTTGTAACCAATAGACAAGCTCGCGCGATTCCCTCCCGATGGGAGAGAATTAAATAGTCGGAGCAGAGTTATATAAGGTCCATAAAAGTGATATTATGACAAGATTTTGTAAGCATCTTGTTTCATTCTGTTTCACTCTATTTCACTCTATTTCACTCTATTTATAAGGCATTGAAATACAATAACATGAGTTAAATTCTTGTTTCATTTGTTTCACATCCCCGTGAAACAAAACGCAGTTGACTTTTACGCTTTTACAAGATTCTTCGCTATGCTCAGAATGACAGCGTGTTTTTATATCTTTAATCAAATTATAAACCTATGAAACCAATCTTCCTGCTGTATGCTTTGCTGGCGGTTATAAATGCCAAGGCACAATCGACGCAAAAAGACACTATCCAGGTAGCCGACCCGACTATATTTTACGAGAACGGGCAATACTATTTATACGGCACCGGCAGCAACAGGGGTTTCCCCGTATACCAGTCGACCGACTTAATAAACTGGAAGGCAGGCGTTGGCAAGGCAGAAGGTGGGCTGGCTCTGGCCAAGGGCGACAGCTATGGTGACAGATCCTTCTGGGCCCCGCAGATCTTTAAGAACAAAGGCAAGTATTACATGGCCTACGCCGCTAACGAGGATGTCGCGATAGCAGAAAGCAACAGTCCGTTGGGGCCATTCAAGCAATCGACAATCAAAAAAGTGTCAGGCCCGGTGCACCAGATCGACCCTTATATATTTAAAGATACCGACGGTAAATTGTACTTATATTTTGTCCGCCTGCAAAATGGCAACCGGGTATTTGTTGCGCCACTAAAAGATGATCTGTCAGACATTGATACCGCAGCTGCTAAAGAATGCGTAAACTCCAGCCTGCCCTGGGAAAATACCGCTCACAAAAGCTGGCCGGTATGTGAAGGGCCGACAGTCATTAAACATAATGGCTTATACTATCTGCTTTATTCAAGTAATGACTATCAAAACATAGATTATGCCATTGGTTATGCTACTTCAACCTCGCCAATGGGGCCGTGGGTGAAGAATCCGGATAATCCGATTATCAGCAGGCACTTGGTAGGTTTCAATGGCACCGGCCACGGCGATGTATTTATCGGCAAGGATGGACAGCTATATTATGTGCTGCACACGCACTTTAGCAATACCAAAGTACAAAGGCGCAAAACTGCTATCATCAAACTATCATTCACCAAAGGCAAACCAGCCAGGCTGATTGCCGATAAGGATAGTTTCAGATTTCTGACGATAGATAAGTAATGTTCGAAAGGCCACAAAAAAGAATGACATCCTGAGCGTAGCGAAGAATCTCATACGCTTTGTTTACCGCTTTTATAAGATTCTTCGCTACGCTCAGAATGACAAGATCGTTTAAAAATGAAGCAACACAACTACTTTACCTATATCCTGACATCCAACGTGGCGATTTTTAAATTACGACATTATGGAATGGCCCCCGAATATTTCAGAATAACCAAGAATTTATTAATCATTCCCCCTTGTCATCCTGAGCATAGCGAAGGATCTTATCAAACTGAGAGGCCGAGATATTTATCGAGTGTATAAGATCCTTCGCTATGCTCAGGATGACAAGTAATGTATCGGTTTCTTTAAGCGCTTAAAATAGCAGCCATATACGCGCGGCATTTGGCAACCTCTTTTACGTCGGTCGAGTCGGCCGGTATTTTATATTCCAGCTCGATAGTGGCCGGAAACTTGTATTTTTTTTGTTTCATCAGCAGCAACACCTCTTTTATCGGAGTGTCGCCTAAGCCAAACTCGGTATTTGGGCCATTGTTAACTTTACGGTCCTTGAAATGCATGCTGGTAATGCGGGCGTGGTGCTTTTCAATAAAGGCAATGGTGTCGGTGTTATTACCTGCTACGTAATGCCCAATGTCCAGGTTAATACAATTATATTCAGATTGTGTCAGAGCGGTGTCCCATAATGTTGGTGTAGATTGGGTATGCGCGTGATAGCCTATGCGCATTTTATGTTTAGCAGCTATGTCGCCAATTCGTTGAGTTTGTGCATCGCTTTTAGGCATTTCGCAATTGCAATGGTTAGCACCTAATGCCTTAGCAGCATTAAAGGCGTAGTTTATCTCCTCGTCTGTGTTGCCCGGGCCAAATACCACCGGTTTGTACGCATAAATGGTAACTCCCGCGTCTCTGTACATTTTACCTATCTCCTTAAATTTATCCATAGGTACATTGGCGCGCCAGTCGGCCATTGCCTTGTTAAAATCAGCTGCAGATTGGCCCTTAGCTTTCTTCGGAGCGCCAGCCGTTAGCTCAGTAGCATCTCCACGCAGCTCAACGCCACTAATATTATCCTGCAAACAATATTGTAGCATATCCTCGGCAGTAACCTTTTTCATGTGGCCGTAAGAGTAAGTGGTAACGCCAATTAACACCCCGCCAACTACCGAGTTCGGTTTATCAGCTCTGCTAAAAACAGAGCTGGCAAAATTAGTTTTTGGTAAAAGCAGCATTCCGGCAGCGGCCAATGCACTGCTGCCAATAAACCCACGGCGGGACAGATGTTTAGTTTCCATAAATGAAGTTGTACGTTATAATGGTTGCGGTAAGGTAGCAAAAATTTATAAGACAGGATACAATTGTTATGAAAACACCGTAACAATTTAGTTAGTACCATTAAAATAAGCCAGAATGGCTTTGGCCTGTTTCAGGTTCACTACTTCTAATAAAGCCTCCTCATTGGCTTCGCGAATCTTCTTAACCGACTTAAAATATTTAAGCAGCTTTTCGGCAGTGGTTTTACCAATGCCCTCAATTAGTTCCAGCTCAGTAGCCAGGGTACCCTTATCGCGTTTTTTACGGTGGAAGGTAATACCGAAGCGGTGGGCCTCGTCGCGCAGATATTGGATGACCTTTAGTGTCTCTGATTTTTTATCCAGATACAGCGGATACTGGTCGCCGGGATAATATAACTCCTCCAAACGTTTGGCAATGCCGATGACAGTAACCTGTTTGTCAATGCCCAGTAGTCTCAAACTTTTCATTGCTGATGATAGCTGGCCCTTACCACCGTCAATCAGAATTAACTGCGGCAAACCGGTGTCTTCGTCCAAAACACGGCGATAGCGGCGGAAGACAGCTTCCTCCATCGTGGCAAAGTCATTGGGGCCTTCGACGGTTTTCACGTTAAAATGGCGATAGTCCTTTTTAGATGGCTTGCCGTCTCTAAAAACTACAATTGCCGACACAGGATATTTGCCCTGAAAGTTGGAGTTATCAAAACACTCGATATGCCGCGGCAGTTGGTTCATCCGCAGATCCTTCATCATCTGCGTAAGCAACCGCTCGGTACGGATCTCCGGGTTTAGTTTTTCGTATTGGTCTATACGTTCTTTTTTGAAGAACTGCACATTCTTTTGCGACAGGTCAAGCAACTTGCGCTTCTCGCCCAGCTTGGGTATGGTGAATTTGATATCGGCATCATCAAGGTCAGGTTTAAAGGGGACGATCACTTCTTTTGACGTACTATTATACCGGCTCCTGAATTCCATAATAGCCAGGGTAAGCAATTCTTCGTCGCTCTCATCCAGCTTTTTCTTTATTTCGATGGTTTGGGTTTGAATGATGGTGCCATTCATCACTTTCAGGAAGTTCACAAAAGCCATTTTTTCTTCGGACGCAATGCTGAATACATCGACATCGGTAATCGAAGAATTAACTACAGTCGACTTACTCTGGTAATTTTCCAGCAGATCAAACTTGCGCTTCAATCGGTGCGCCAGCTCGTAGTTCATATTGGCAATGGCGTTTTCCAATTCGGCTTTCATTTTACGCAAAACGGCGCCGATCTTGCCGTTTAAGATGTCTTTGATCTCTTCGATATTAGACTCATAATCATCTTCGGTCTGAAAGTCCTGACAGGGGCCTTTGCAGTTGCCTAACTGGTACTCCAGGCAAACCTTAAACTTGCCCGCCTCGATGTTTTGCCGGGTAAGCGCCAGGTTACAGGTACGCAAAGGATAAGTTTCTTTAATTAAACCTAAAATAGCATGCATCATACTTATAGATGCATAAGGGCCAAGATATTTGGAGCCATCCTTTATAATACGGCGTGTCCAGAATATGCGGGGATAATTCTCGTTTTTAATGATGATCCAGGGATAGGTCTTGTCATCTTTCAGCAACACATTATAACGCGGCTGATGCTTTTTAATCATGCTGTTTTCCAGCAGCCAGGCATCAACCTCGGTATCAACAATAGTGAATGTAACATTTCGGATCTTAGATACCAACACCCGTGTTTTTGCATTAACATTGGTATCCTTAACAAAATAAGAGCTAACCCGATTACGCAGATCTTTAGCCTTACCTATATATATAAGCTCGTTATCCTCATTCCAGTATTGATAGACACCTGGTTTATGAGGGATATTCTTTAAAGCCGAACGATAATCGAATTTCGTCATAATGATACACTCACCATCTTCCCATCACTAAAGCGTCATTGCGAGGAACGAAGCAATGACGTGTGGTATTAGAAACTTAACTTCTTGTCAACGTCATTAGTGCCTTTTTGCTGCTGACTATACAAGTCGCAATCAAGTACAGTAGTTAAACCTCCTTTTGGTAGTTCAAAGTCCAGATTTTGTTTGATGCCTAATGATTGGTCGGCATAAACTTTTTTCAGATAAAGCCCAAAAATTGGTAAAGCCGAGTTAGAACCTTCGCCCACGCGCGTTGTGCGGAAGTGAAAATCCGGGTTCTCGCAACCTGTCCAGACACCGGTAACCAGTTTAGGGGTTACACCAATGAACCAGCCGTCAGAGTTGTCTTGAGTGGTGCCTGTCTTTCCTGCGATAGGATTAGTAAAGTGGCCATAGTCCTTATGCCATCTTAGCCGGTTACCGGTAGCACCCGACATGTCAACAACACTTCTTAGCATATCAACCATTACATAAGCATTTTGGTCGTTCATTACCTGTCTCACTTTCGGGGTATGGTTGTATATCTCGTTACCGTTCTTGTCCTCGATACGCAACAGGTAGGTGGGTTCTGTCCAGATGCCATGATTAGCAAATACGGAATAGGCAGCAGTCATATCCATCACAGTAGCATCAAATACACCTAAACAAATGCTTGGATAAGGTGGTACATCCGTATGGATCCCCAATTTTTTTATCAATTCAACTACCGGGGGTGGGGTCACTTCCTTCATCATATAAGCGGTTACCCAGTTTTGCGAGTGAGCCAGTGCGGTACGCAAAGTAATCATACCCGGTACAGTTTCCAACGGCGACGATCGGGGTGTCCATGGTGTACCGTCAGGGTTAGGGAAATCGGGGAAAGATACAGGGACATTGTCAACCTGGTAGCATGGTGAGTAGCCATTGTCAATAGCCACGGCATAAGTAAATGGTTTAGCTGTCGACCCCACCTGACGGGCACCTTGTTTAACATGGTCATATTTAAAATGTTCGAAATCAATACCACCTACCCAGGCTTTTACATAGCCGGTGGTTGGGTCCATGCTCATGAGCGCGTTGCGTAACAGCATTTTACAGTACACAATCGAATCAATAGGTTTCATTAAGGTATCGATCGCACCTTTCCAGGTAAACAGGTTCAGGTTGTCCGGTGTATTGAAGTTATGAATGATGTCATCTTCTGACATACCCTCAGCTTTCAGTTCACGATAGCGGTCTGATTGGTGCATGCCCTGGTCAATCAGTAATTTAAAGTTTTTGATCTTTGCTGATAGCTTGGTACCTTTCCATTGCATATTAAACTGATTTTGCAGATCGCGCATGTACTCGCGTTGCGCTTCTTCGGCATATCGCTGCATGCTGTAGTTAATGGTGGTATATATTTTCAAGCCGTCGCGGTCAATATCATAAGGTGTGCCGTCGGCTTTGGTAACCGTCGATAAAATCCTTTTAACATCATCTTTTAAAACTTGTCTGAAATAAGGTGCCAGCCCTTGGTTATGATTCATAGGATGATAATCAATACCCAGCGGCTTTGCCCGGCATTCTTCGGCCTGCGCTTTGTTCAGATATCCTTCTTCAACCATGCGGCCTAAAACAAAATTACGCCTGCTAAGCGAGTTTTTTGGATTCCTGATAGGCGAGTATAGCGTAGGGCCTTTAAGCATAGCCACCAGTATGGCAGCCTGATCGGGCGTTAAACGGGCAGGAGTAGTATTAAAGTAGGTTTGAGCTGCCGATGCTATGCCAAAGGTATTACTGCCAAAACTAACACTGTTAAGATACATAGTAATGATCTCCTGCTTGGTATAATGTTTCTCAATTCGTACGGCAATGAGTTGCTCTTTTAGTTTTTGTACAAAGCGGTTAATTACATTATGCGCCCGCCCTTCGCTCGAAAACTGATTAAGGGCCAATTGCTGTGTAATAGTGCTTGCACCTTGTTTTCGGCCTATCAGGTTATAAAAAATAATGCTGAAATTACGCCAGAAATCAATACCCGAATGCTGGTAAAAATGATTATCTTCTGTTGCTATCAGCGCATTAATAACATTTGGCGAAATATCTTTAAAAGTTACATTTGAGCGGTTTTCAACATAATATTTGCCCAGTATCTGTTTGTCTGATGAGATTATCTCTGATGCCTGATTGCTTTTAGGATTTTCAAGGTCGCGCAATGAGGGTAACGGACCAAATACACCGAACGCAGTAAGGCCTATTAAAATTATCACGAAGGCAAAGCAGCCGATAAAAAACCTCCAGATGTACCAATTATACTTTCTTATATCTTGATGAGATAATTTTTCAATCATTTTAATAGGGTTTGTTGATAATATTCAATATAATCATCCAACGTTTTTTTGTTGGCTAATTTATCCAGATTTTTTTTGGTAATGATAAAAAAACTGTATTTATCGGCAGGTACCTTCATGATCTGCGCCATTAACGGAATAATGCCACGGGCATAATTCTTAGCGGCATTTAAGTTACGGAATCGGCCCACATAAATCAGTTGGTTATCCGGCCCTGCATTTTTTAGCTGATGACCAATAGTATTCGTCTGGAAATTGATCCGGTTATATTGCCCGATACCAAAACGCGATGATGACAGATCTGTTGTGCCCGTACTCACATTAACTACAAAATAATAGTTGGTACTGTCGCGCTCATTAAATAAAGCTGATGCTTTTTTAGAAGGCTCATTTGCCGCCGTTTGCCGGGTCGTTGTATCGCCAGGTTTTACAACTCCCGGTGCCTCCGGTTTTTCCGCAGGTTTTTCAACAGGCTTTTCAATTATCCTTGCAAATTGACGGTTGCGATTAAATACGGCATCTTTTTGATACTGGACAGGCGGCGTGAATAAGGCGCCGGTATCGGTGTTCATAATTGCAACGGGTTGTGCTGCAAGCTCCGGCAGGTTAGCATCCACATAAGCCAAGTGTTGTTTTACCAACGGAGTGACCAACCGATCATCGGGATAAGCAGTTGCAATTTGCTGTAGCTCGGCCCTGAACGGCGTAACTTTTTCCAAATGTCCCGAAGCTATGGTTCGCAAGTAATATATCTGTGAGATATACTTATTAGCCGGATATTGTTTTAACAAGCTATCGGCACTGATAATAACCTGCGCAAAGTTTTTGCGGCTGTACAAATTATATACCTTATTATATGCCTCGGTTAGCTGCGCATCCTTGTCATCCAATTTTTTACTATAATCGGGGTCAATGATCACTTTGGCATAAATGGTTTCCGGGTATTCTTTCAGGACGCGGTTTTTATAAGCATTGGACTTACCGGCGTCGATATCGCTATATAAACGATACAGGCTATAATATATAGGAGCCTTATTGGGATCATCGGGATATTTGGCCAACAATAGTTCATAATAGGTGATAGCTTCTTTTTTTTCTTCGAGGACATCCCGGTAAAAATTGGCGATATCTAAATAAGCATTATAAATACGTGCCTTTGATTGCTCAAGCAGAGCGGCGGTAGTTGGCAGGTCCTGCAATAACTGTTGACGATAATTACCTGCTGACATCTGGTTGGTGCTTTGTCGCAAATCTGAAGGCCGGGCATCAGGATCGGCAAATCCTATTAAAGCAGGATTTGGGTTGTTGGCAACGCTGTTATTGCTGCCTTTGTTGGCCCTGCGCCAGTTATCTTCCAGCTTGCGGTCGCCCCACTTGCGCTTAAACTCGGTATAACCCCGGCTTACAGCGGCTGCGTTGTAAAAATAAAAACTGCTTCCGGTGCCCGCCCGGGCAGGCTGCGCCTGCGACTTGTTAAAAGAATTATTTGCCAGGCTTGAAGCAGAACCGGTATTGCCGGAATTAACTGCGGCCGCAGCAACGGTTTGTTGCTGCATAGTGTGCGCATTAACTAACGAATCAATTGCTTTGGCGCGGGTAGGCTCGTCCAGCCGGGCTAAGCTCTGTAAAGTGTCTTCGCGCGCTATGAGCTGTAATTTATCAACTAAAACCTGCAGGTTATTGTTTTTCTTCTGAATGGTTTGATAGCCTGGGTAAGTCGGCGATAGATTGATTAAGGTGCTGTCGTAGTATTTTTTAGCGTTAATGTAATCGGCCTGGTTATTAAAATCAATATCAGCAATGCGCAGGTAGGCTAATCCTTTTTGGTTTTGATTTTTCAGACTGCTGCGTGCTGATAGCTTATAATACTTCAATGCGTTAGGTATATCCTTGTTAGCGGCATAGATCTCGGCTACCTGGAAATAGATCTGATCATTAAAGTCGATGTTGTTCTCGTTCTTCAATAAGCTTAGCAGCAGATTGATACGATTAATCTTAACACCATTGCGCATTTCCTGTATCCTGATCCGGTTTAAGCTGGCATTAAAAGCCATCTCAAACGAG
>DATCXS010000196.1:0-3733 GCA_036565645.1 Mucilaginibacter sp. | reverse complement strand
CGTATCATTTTGTTACCGCGCACCTGCGTCTACTGCTGATAATGGGGGATCTATTAAGTTTGAGCATCGTAATTGGGCCAGTTTTGTTGGCCGTACCATTGTTGGCGATGCTAATTATGTTAAAACGTTTGACTTGAGGCTGGTAGCCGGAAAAAATTTTGCCGAAGCAGATACTGCCCGCGAATACCTTGTTAACGAGACCATGATGCATAAGTTAGACATTCAAAATCCGCAGAAAATAATTGGTAAACAGTTTACCGCCGGCGATCTGTCAGGCAATCCGGGTACTATTGTGGGCGTTGTTAAAGACTTTCATGCTCAATCTTTATATACCCCGATAGGTGCGGAATACATCACTACTTACCGGGCAAAATATCAATATGTTGGCATTAAACTGGCGACAGGCGATCAGCAAAGTGTTATCGGTCAAATCAAAAAAACATGGCAATCTGTTTATCCTGACCATGTATTTGAATATCATTTCCTTGACCAGCAAATGGCCGATTTTTACCAAAAAGAAGTGCTGTTAAACCGCCTGATAACATCAAGCGCCATTATTGCTATCGCTATTAGCTGCCTTGGTTTATTGGGGCTGATATCATTACTCACTTTGCAACGCACCAAAGAGATAGGCATACGTAAAGTGCTAGGCGCATCGGTAGCTAATATTACAGGTTTGCTTTCTGCCGATTTTCTGAAGTTAGTGTTACTGTCAGTAGTAGTAGCTACGCCAATAGCGTGGTGGGCCATGAACAAATACCTGCAAAGCTTTGCTTATCGCATAGATATTCCGTGGTGGGTATTCGCGTTGACCGCATTTATCGGTTTGTTGATAGCGTTTATCACCGTTAGCTTTCAGTCTATTAAAGCTGCGATGGCCAACCCAGTGAATAGTTTGAGGAGTGAATAATGGGTTATTAGTCATTAGTTTGTTGGATTGGTGTTGTGGTTTAGCCTCTGCCCGCTTAAGCGTCTGCGCTTAACCGGATAACTTAGCAAGTGTCCACACTTCCGATGCATAAAATGTAAGTGTGGACACTTGCTGTCTAATAGTATTCAAGCGAAGGATGCTTGAATAGGCGGAATTAATGATGCACTTTTCTACGCGTCATTGCTTCGTTCCTCAATGACGGTGTTGTAAGGACCTACCTGGTTAAACTATACTAATGAACCAATCGCAATCACCATTTTTAGGCATAATTTGAAAATGCTATCTTAGCGGGATATTTTAACGCGTGTTGGAAACATATATTCGGCTTATATTATTTGTTCTGTTTTTGCTGGTGTTCATTGTCCAGCTTTATTATCTTATCAGTAACTATAAATCGCTTTCGGCTTATGTGGTTACTGACCAACTGCCCGAAGTTAAAATACCTATCTCGGTGGTCATCAGCGCTCGTAATGAGTCGAAAAACCTGACTGAAAATCTACCTTATATCTTACAGCAAGACTATCCCGATTTTGAGGTCGTAGTGGTTAATGATTGTTCGTATGATGATTCGGAAGATGTACTGAAGGCTTTAAAGGATAAATATCCGCAGCTAAAAATAGTGACCATAACTGAGCATGACCGTTTTAAAACCGGCAAAAAGTTTGCGCTTACATTGGGTATAAAGGCGGCCAAAAACGAGCATCTGCTTTTTACCGATGCCGATTGCAAACCGGCTTCTACGCATTGGGTTGCCCGCATGGCTGCCCGCTTTACCGGCAACACACAGATAGTTTTGGGTTACTCGCCTTATTATAAGGCCGGTGGTTTTTTGAATGCGATCGTCCGGTTTGAGACACTAAAAACAGCTATCAATTATCTGTCGGCGGCTTTAAATGGCGATGCTTATATGGGGATTGGCCGCAACCTGGCTTATACCAAAACGCTGTTTTTTGCTAATAAGGGTTTTGCGGCACATATGCATGTGTTATCTGGCGATGATGATTTGTTTGTGAACCAAAATGCTACTTCGACCAATACTGATATCGAGATACACCCGGACACTTTTATGTTCACCGAGTCCAAGTCGAGCTTTGGCGCACTATTCAGGCAGAAAAAAAGACACATGGGCGTAGGCAAATTGTACAAAGCCGGTCATCGCCGGATGCTGAGCCTGGATGCGCTAAGCGGATTTTTATTTTATGCGCTGCTTATTTGTTGCCTGGCTTATTACTTTGAGCCGTTATTGGCATTTGGTTTGTTTGCATTTAGGTGGATAGTGCAGATACTGGTTTACCGCAAAACGTTTAAAAAGCTAAATGCGATGTCGCAGATCTGGTATTTGCCCTTTCTTGATTTTGTTTATTACATTTATATCAGTTTTTTTGGGCTGGTGGGCACTTTTGTAAAAACTACTCAATGGAAATAAATTCCAACTTTACCGAGAATGCAAAGAATGATTTTCACCTGGTAGTAAAGGCCCGGGAGGGGAGCCAAAAAGCGTATGCCGACCTGATGCAGCGCTATAAAGACTCCATTTATTTCATGATTTTAAAAATGGTTAATAACAAAGAGGACGCTATGGACCTTACTGTTGAAACCTTTGCCAAAGCTTTTGAAAAACTGGATAAATACCAACCCGAATTTGCCTTTAGTACCTGGCTTTTCAGAGTAGCTACCAATAATTGTATTGATTTTATCCGTAAGAAAAAGCTGCATACTACTTCTATTCATGGTATGACCGATGATGATGGTGAGGAAATACCCTTACAAATAAAAGCCGACATACTGAACCCTGAAGAGTCATCTATCAAAAAACAGCAAACCGAAGAGTTAAAGCTGCTGATACAAAGCTTGCCGCCACGTTACCGTAACCTGATTACGCTGCGCTATTTTGATGAATTGTCGTACGAGGAGATTGCCCAGCAGCTCGACCTGCCTTTGGGTACCGTTAAGGCGCAATTATTCAGAGCCAGATACCTGCTTGGCAACATCATAAACCGTTTAGACAGGGATGACATCTGAGCAGCTTTTTACTTATTTCCCCAATCTTACCGAAAAACAGCAGCAGCAGTTTGCACAATTGCCTGCCCTGTATGAGTTTTGGAACAACCAGATTAATGTTATATCGCGCAAGGATATTGACCAGTTGTTTGAGCGCCATGTGCTGCACTCGTTAGGCATAGCCAGGGTGATGCCTTTTTTGCCGGGCGAGAGTGTGCTTGATGTAGGTACCGGCGGCGGTTTTCCGGGTATTCCGCTGGCAATTTTGTTTCCCGAGACTAAGTTTTACCTGGTAGATTCTATCGGTAAAAAGATCAAAGTAGTGCAGGAAGTAAGCAAAGCCCTGGGGCTGCAAAATGTACGCGCCACGCACTTGCGCGCCGAGCAGATCAATGAGAAATTTGACTTCATCGTATCGCGCGCGGTAACCCGTTTGGGCGAGTTTTACCCCTGGATAAAAGATAAATTCAGTAAAGATTCTAAGAATAAACTGCCCAATGGTATCCTGTACCTGAAAGGCGGCGACCTGGCCGACGAGATCAAAGAATCGGGCCTTGAGGTTACCCAATATTACCTGAAGGATTACTACCCGCAAGAATTTTTTGATACCAAGCAGGTTATTTATATCAAAGGATAACCCCAAAAACGTATAGACGCGATGCGTCGCGTCTATATACGATATACAATTCAATTTAGACGCGATGCATCGCGTCTCTACGGGTATTATATTCCTGCTGAACCCCCTGGCGGCGGTGGTGGCGGTATTTTCTTTTTCTTGATCAGATCAATCGGATTTGGCGG
>DATCXS010000429.1:0-4546 GCA_036565645.1 Mucilaginibacter sp. | reverse complement strand
ACGGCTAAAGTTTTTTTTGTGGCATGTTGGCATGACAGTAAAAATAACGAGGCAACAAAACAAATTGTTATGAGTTTCATCTGATAAGATTATGGTTTAACTAAGGTAGCATATTTATAAAAGCTTTTACTACCTAAATGTTCGTTCAAAAAACCAACTCGACTATTCTCTCAATTGCTCACAAATGGGGTGACGATTTTCAACTATTCACCCGCTAACTCATTCTGGAAAATCTTAGCGTACTTACGGCGGTCAAACTTGTAAAGTTTTGCTGCGCGATAAGATACACCTTTTTGTTTTTCAACCAGCTCCTTTAAAAAGCCGTAGCTCAGCATTTTTTTGCGGAAGTTACGTTTGTCCAGCTTTTTGTTCAAGATGGCTTCGTATAAACTTTGCAGTTGGGTAAGAGTGAATTTTTCAGGTAGTAAGTCGAATGCTATAGGTTGATAGTTCAAGCGGCGACGTATTTTTCCGAAACCGTTTTTGAAAATCTCGGCATGGTCAAACGCAAGTTTGGGTAGGCTATTTACCGGATACCAAACCGCTCTGCGTGCATATTGGCTAATCGGTCTTAACTCTTTTTGCCCGTTAATGCGGATCAGTGCATAGTAACCTACCGTTATTACACGCCCCTGCGGGTGGCGGTTAACTTCGCCAAAAGTGTGGAACTGTTTCATCTGCAGATCGCGCAGGCCGGTTAGCTCATAAAGAATACGGTCGGCGGCATCGTCAAGGCTTTCGTCTTGTTTTACAATATATCCTGGCAAGGCGTACCAACCTTTAAAAGGCTCTTCGTTACGTTCAATTAGTAATATTTTAAGTTCTCCGGCCTCAAACCCAAAAATCAGACAGTCGATACTGAAAACCGATTCAAACGTGGGTAATTTCTCTTCCAAAATAGCGTTACAATTAAGTTGTTATTTTATTACGATAATGCTTGTACTGGCATCAAAAATAAATAAAAATAAATTTAATAGTGTAATTTTCACACCTTATATTCGTGCAAAATTTTTTTAGTAAAAGATGAGTAAAATTTCGAAAATAGGAGTGCTTACTTCAGGCGGCGATGCACCGGGAATGAACCCTTGCATACGCGCTGTTGTGCGTACCGCTATATTCAACGGGTTACAAGTTGTTGGTATAAAGCAGGGCTACAAGGGAATGATTGAGAATGATATGTATGAGATGGGTACCCGCTCTGTAAGCAACATATTAAATTTAGGCGGCACTATTTTAAAAACAGCACGCTGCCTGCCTTTCCGCACCGACGAAGGTATGGAAACCGCTTACCAAAACATTAAAGCACAAGGTATTGATGGTTTGGTTGTTATTGGCGGCGACGGTACTTTTACCGGCGCTTTACGTTTCTCGCAAAAATATCCTGACATCTCTGTAATCGGTGTACCGGGAACTATTGATAATGATCTTTACGGATCGACCTATACTTTAGGTTTTGATACTGCAACCAATACCGTTATTGAAGCTATCGACAAAATTCGTGATACTGCCGATTCGCATGATCGCTTGTTCTTTGTCGAGGTAATGGGCCGCGATTCGGGCGCTATTGCTTTACGTGCGGGTATTTCATGCGGCGCCGAGGCTATTTTGCTTCCTGAGAAATCAACCGCTATGGAAGATCTGATCGCCCATCTTAAAAATGGTGCGATCAATAAAAAATCATCCAGTATAGTAATCGTGGCCGAAGGTGATAAAACGGGCGGAATTTATGATCTGGCTAAAGCGGTACAGCAAGAAATTACACATTACGATATTAAAGTTACGGTACTTGGGCACTTGCAACGCGGCGGCGCACCAAGCAGCTTTGACCGCGTGTTAGGCAGCCGCTTGGGTTTTGCCGCAGTTAATGCACTGATTGCTGGTCAAAGCCAGAAAATGGTTGGCCTGGAGGCTAATCATATCAAGCTAACACCGCTTGATGAAGCTTTAAGTCATCACGATTTTAAACTGGAGTCTGACTTGTTACAAATGATGGACGTACTGGCTATATAATGATCGCAGTTGTATATAGCGGATCGAATTATGCAGACTGGCGCTTGTCAGACAAAGGGCGAACTATTGCGTCGTTCAAAACAAATGGTATCAATCCCTATTTTAACGATGAAAAACACATTGTCCAACTGTTAAACAAAAACATAAACCTCATCCATCACGCCGAAGAAGTTAAACGCATTTATTTCTTTGGCGCCGGCTCTTCGTCAAAAGAGTTGCAGGAGGTGGTTCATAATGCTTTGGCATCGTTCTTTAAATTTGCTAAGATCACGGTATCGCATGATATAGAGGGTGCAGCTATCGCCTGTTGTCGCAATTCGGCCGGTATTATCGGTATCTGCGGCAGTGGTTCAAACGCAGCCTGGTACGACGGTCGCAAAACCAAGCCTAACAACTACGGTTTAGGTTATATTTTGGCTGACGAAGGATCGGGGAACTGGTTGGGCAGGCAGCTCATTAAAAGTTTTATGAATGAGACGCTGCCTGAACATCTGCGCAAGAAATTTATACACAAGTACGAGGCTGACAGAAAGACTTTACTTGAAAAAGTATATCGTCAAAAACAAACCGCATTGTACCTCAGTACATTCAGTGAGTTTTATGTCGATAATGATGGCGACGAATATCTTAAAAACGTCATAAAACAAGGTTTTAATAAACTAATAGCCACATACTTGTTACCTTTACACAAGCAACATCCGCAGGCGCCACTCCATTTTGAGGGCTCGGTAGCTTTCGCATTTCAGGATTATCTCCACGAAGCTACCGCCGAAGCCGGTCTGACCATAGCGGGTATTATAAAAGAGCCTATAAACAATCTATTAACGTATTATTCAAATAAAAATTAAAAATTATGAAAATAGGAATTAACGGTTTCGGCCGTATTGGACGCCTTGCTTTCAGAGCTGCAGTTGACAGACCTGACATTGAAATTGTTGGTATTAATGACCTTGTTGAGCCTGATTATATGGCCTACATGTTAAAATACGATTCAACTCATGGTCAGTTCAAAGGCACAATTGCTGTTGAAGGCGGCCATCTGGTTGTAAACGGTAAAACTATTCGCGTAACTGCTGAGAGAGATCCTGCTAACCTGAAATGGAATGAAGTAGGTGCTGAGGTTATTATTGAGTCGACCGGTTTATTCTTAACTCAAGAGAGCGCACAAAAACACATCAATGCCGGTGCTAAGAAAGTAGTAATGAGCGCGCCCGCAAAAGACGATACCCCGACTTTCGTTATGGGTGTTAACCACAAACAATTGAAAGCAGATCAAACCATCGTTTCAAATGCGTCTTGTACTACCAACTGTTTAGCCCCTATCGCCAAAATATTAAATGATAAATTTGGTATCGAAGAAGGTTTGATGAGCACTATCCACGCGGTAACCGCCACTCAAAAAACAGTTGACGGCCCGTCTGCAAAAGACTGGAGAGGTGGTCGTGGTGCTTACCAGAACATCATCCCTTCATCAACCGGCGCTGCTAAAGCAGTTGGTTTGGTACTGCCCGAGCTGAAAGGTAAATTAACAGGCATGTCATTCCGCGTTCCGGTAGCCGACGTATCTGTAGTTGATTTGGTGGTACGTTTGAAAAATCCTGCTACTTACGAGGATGTTAAAACTGCAATGAAAGAAGCATCAGAGGGTGAGTTAAAAGGTATTTTAGGTTACACTGAGGACGATGTTGTATCTGAAGATTTTAAAGGTGATGCACGCACTTCAATATTTGATGCAAAAGCTGGTATTGCACTTAATAACAACTTTGTTAAGGTTGTATCATGGTACGATAACGAGTGGGGTTACTCAAACAAATTGATCGACCTTGTTCAGGAAATTGGTAAATTATAATCAAACATATTGATAATTGAAAAGCTCCCGGGTGATCGGGAGCTTTTTTTGTTTCTCTAAAAAAGGGCCGTCACGCTTAAGCTCCGAAACATGGGGGCAAAGGCCATTGTTCATCTTTCAAGAGCCTCCAGGTGACAGCCTGTTGAATCAGGAAATGTGTATATTAGTATTACACTTAGCTGATATCCAATGCTCAAGAACTCATTACTCATCCTGCTGCTTTGCATCGCCATAACCAGTAAAGCCCAGATCAAATATCCAACGCCCGAAGAAAGCGATTATATTATCAAAGACTTTACTTTTGAAAGTGGAGAAAAGCTACCCGAGCTGCGCATACATTGTATAACTGTAGGCAAACAGCACAAAAATGCCGGCGGGCAAACGGACAATGCCGTACTCATTATGCACGGCACTACCGGCGACTCGAAAGGCTTGATAGGTATTTCGCGGTTCTCGAATACCTTATTTGCACCCGGTGCACCTTTGGATGCTAACAAATATTACATTGTTTTTATCGACGGTATTGGCCACGGTAAATCGAGCAAGCCCAGTGATGGCCTGCACATGAAATTTCCGAAATATACGTACAATGATATGGTGAGGGCGCAATACCTGCTGGTTACACAGCATCTGGGCATTAATCACCTGCGGTTGGTAATGGGTACATCGATGGGGGCAATGCATACC
>DATCXS010000349.1:0-8379 GCA_036565645.1 Mucilaginibacter sp. | reverse complement strand
ATTAATATGCGGGGCTACCAGTAACAGTGTACGTAAAATCTCCCTGAAGTTGGCAGCATTCATATCCCAAAGCCAATATTGTTTTAACCACAAGCCAGCGGTGGGTTTAGCATGGGGCAGAAATACAAACTCTTTTAACACCACTGCCAATATAATAGCCACTATAAATGCCGGATAGATCCTGAAAATCCTTTTGGTGTAAAATGACGCAAGGCTTAAAGGTTTTTGGCCATCTATAAAGGGCAGACTAAGTACAAAGCCGCTCAATACAAAAAAGAACATTACCGCTGCGTTACCATTAATGAAGATGCTTAACGGCGTATGCAGTAATTTAATTAACAATGGCAGACTAATAATGCCGCCAATACTATGTCCTCCAAAAACAGCCAAAGCGGCCAATCCCCTTAAGCTATCTAATTGTGTAAATCTGTGATTGCCGGTTGAAGGATTGCGCATAAATGAAACTTGTTTATATCGATACGGCATTAAGCGGGGATAGTTGCCTCCGTACATATCTTGTTGTTAAATTGCCATAAGTATTGAAGGATGAGTGCTAAACTGCTAACTTCGCCGTCATGTACAAGCTGATCAAACCCATCTTCTTCCAGTTCGACCCCGAGAACATTCACTACTTTGTAACCCGTAACTTGAAACGCTTTAACCGTTTTCCCGGTGGTTCGGCCTTGAGCAGAGCCGTTTGGGGCATTAAGGATTACCGGCTGGAGAAAGAAGTTTTTGGCTTGAAATTCATTAACCCCGTTGGCCTGGCCGCAGGGTTTGATAAAAACGGCGAGGTAATAGGCGAGATGGCTAACCTGGGCTTTGGGTTTATTGAGGTGGGTACGGTTACTCCCCTTCCCCAGCCTGGCAATCCAAAACCGAGGATGTTCCGCAGTCCGCATGAGAAGGGATTGATCAACCGCATGGGTTTCAATAACCTGGGCGTTGATGTAGTGGCCGAGCGTGTTGCGGCGTATCGCAAAAAACAACCGGCTACGCAAAAAGGGCTGATCATCGGTGGCAACATCGGCAAAAATAAAAACACCCCTAATGAGGATGCCGTAAGCGATTACATTAAATGCTTTGACCGCCTGTTTGATGTGGTAGATTATTTTGTGGTGAATGTGAGTTCGCCCAATACCCCCGGCCTGCGCGCATTACAGGAGAAAGAGCCGTTAATGGCAATTTTAAATACATTACAGCAACGCAACAACAAAAACGATATCAGTAAACCTATCCTGCTAAAAATAGCGCCAGACTTGACTTATGAGCAACTGAATGACATTGTGGAGATTGTTCAGGAAACCAAAATAGCCGGTGTTATTGCTACCAATACCACTATTGATAAATCATCAATAGCCAATGTTAAACTGAAAGAAGAAGCAGGTGGTTTGAGCGGTGCGCCGCTAACTAAACGCTCGACAGAGGTGATCCGTTATTTATCGACAAAATCAAATGGTTCATTCCCCATTATTGGTGTGGGTGGCATACACTCGGCGGAAGATGCTTTGGAGAAATTGGAGGCAGGGGCATCGCTGGTGCAATTGTATACAGGATTTATTTATGAAGGGCCGGGGTTGATCAAGCGGATTAATAAGAGGATATTGTCGTCCCTTTCGTAGAGAGACGAAATACTTTGCGTCTCCCGCATGGCGTACATGTGGTGCAAGGCTGAACATCGCACAAGAGATGCAAAGTATTGCGTCTTTACGGGAGCACAAAAGACGCAAAGTATTGCGTCTCTACGGAGGATTTTGGCATAAAAAAATCCCGCCGGTAAATACCAACGGGATCTCTATATCTGAATGTCTTAAACTAAAATTATTTAAGAGCGGCAGCAGCTTGAGCTAAAGCGATATTGTTAATATTAACCTGGCTTTTTACTGACTCTTGTGAACGGCTTCCTGCTTCCAGGTTAGTAGCGTTCTTCAAAAACTGAACTTCTAATCTTGAGAAGGTTTTGTTTCTTCTATCTTTTCTTTTTAAACGTGTTACGCCCATGATCTTATTTTTTAATGTCTGTTAACCCTGAGGTCGGAAGCGGATTCGAACCGCTGTAGGAGGTTTTGCAGACCTCTGCCTAGCCACTCGGCCATCCGACCTTTTCAAAGGATTGCAAAAATAGTAATTATTTATTGTCAACCAATATTTATTTAAGCTTATTTCTGTTTATTTCTGAACAGAATATAGCCGTAGCAATAGCAACGTTCAATGATTCGGCTTTACCACCCCGCGGGATAGTAATAGCCCGGGTAACTAATTGCTTTATTTTTTCGGTTAAACCATTGCCTTCATTACCCATTACAATTAGCCCTTCCGTACCAAAATTGGTGTTATAAATATTTTCGCCATCCAATAAAGCGCCGTAAACGGGTAGCTTGGTGTCTGTTAATACCGAAGCCAGATCTACATAATGAACATTAATACGTGATAATGAACCCATTGTAGCTTGTACTACCTTGGGGTTATATACCTCGACACAATCCTCAGAACAAATAATATTTTCTATTCCATACCAATCGGCCGTACGGATAATGGTGCCCATATTACCCGGATCCTGGATTCTGTCCAACACAATCGAGAATTTTTTGTTAAGGGTATCATGAATCAGGGCGGGCCATTGGGGTATTTTTACTGTCGCTACCATATCGGCAGGCGTTTTTAAAGTGCTTATTTTTTCTATTATGGCAGATGAAACTTCGATTGAGTTTATTTTCTGCGATAATTTAAGCATTTTTGGAGCGACGGCAGTTGTGTAGTAAACCGCTTCAATCTGATAGGCAGAATTTGCAAATTCGCTTACAGATTTGTAGCCTTCGACTAAAAACAGGCCATGTTCCCTGCGAAACTTTTTTTGTTGTAAGGACTGTAATAAACTGATATTAGATTTTGAAAGCATATATAGGCACAGCTAAATACCGTATTGCAATATTAAGTATTCTTCTGCTTTTTATAGGCTCAGGTTGCAGTTTAACACGCGGACTTAAAGGAAATGAAAAACTAGTACGCAAAGTCACTATCAAGGGCATAGACGAAGAGTTTGAGGAGCAGGCCCTTAATTACGTTGACAAACAACAGCAACCCAATAACAGTTTCAACCTGCAGCTTTACTACTGGTTTAATAAAAAGGGTAAAAGAAATATCGGCGAGCCGCCCGCGATATTAGATAGTGACCTGGTTGAATTTTCGCGCCTGCAGATTGAGAAATTTACACAGAGCAAAGGCTATCTGAAGGCTAAAGTTGATGATACCATCACCATAAAAAAGAAAAAAGCTTTTTTAACATTTACAGTTAACGAGGGGCCAATGTTCAGGATCCGTAGAATACAGGACAGCATTGCCGACCCTGCAGTACGTGCACTTTATCGCAAAACCCGCCTGGTGTTCTCGCACATGCAACCCGGCGGAAGATTTGATACCGACAGTTTAGCGTTTGACCGCGATGCTTTCTTCCAGGAGATGAAACGCCGGGGGTATTATGACTTTTATCGCCAGTATATGAACTATACGGTCGATTCGACTTACAACAGCGGTGTGGTTGACCTGACCTTGTTTATTGACAACCCAGCCGATAAGCTTGCGCACCCTGTTTATACTATCAACAACACGCTGATAACCATATCAAACAGCTATGGGCGGTATAACGGCAAAGAAGACACATTAAAGGTTGATTCGCAATTTAAATTTGTTGATTACTCGCATCGCTTTAAACCACACCCGGTAGTTGATTACGTTTTGTTAAAAAAGGGAGAGTTGTATAATGCAGATATGCAAACCGCCACTACTTCGCGCCTGTCAGAGTTGAACGTGTTCAGGAACGTACCTAACCCCGAATATACTAAGACAGCGGACAGCACCAACCGTTTGAATATGGTATTAAAGTTAATACCGCTTAAACGCATGTCGGACCGTGTGGAGGGCGAGTTTCTGTTTGCCGACGGCCGGTATGGTTATAATATAGGCAACACTTTTACCGACAGGAATATCTTTAAAAAAGCCGTCACCTTGCAGGTTAAACTTAATTTGAGCGTATTGTATGATAATGGCACAAATACTTCGAGTAATAAAAGCATTATCGAAAATCAGGACTTTAAGATCGGCGCCAGCCTGATCTATCCCTGGATAGTTACCCCATTTAATTTTGCCAAGCCGGGGAAATACGGGGTTCCGCATACCACATTTTCAAGTAATTATTCCCTGTTTTTTCAAAAGGGGCTGGTTCAACGCACCAGTTTGGTAAACTCGGTCACTTACGATTTCCTGGAGACTGCAAACAAGGTACACAGCGTAACGCCTATTGATATTGAATTTTCCAGAGGTATTATTGACCCCGAAGCTTATCAGGAATTATTGAGAAAAAACAGCTTTTCATATATCAAACTGATTGGCCGTACGGTTTTTACAACAGGTAGCCAATACACTTATCAGGCCAATGGCAACCTGCTAAATACCTATCAAAACTTCACTTACTTTAAAGGATCGCTGGATGTGGGGGGCAATATGCTATCGCTTGCAGCCAACACGTTTAACGCCCCTAAAGACACGCTGGGTAAACATAAACTTTTTGGCTATACTTTTTATCAGTATGCAAAAACAGAAATAGACCTGCGATTTTACCACAGCTTTGGCGGCGAGCGTCAGTTTATTTTGAGGATAAACCCAGGGATAGGTATCCCGTACGGCAATAGCGATCAGCTGATATTTGAGAAAAACTTTTATGCGGGTGGTGCTAACGATATCCGGGCATGGCTTCCGCGGACATTGGGCCCCGGGCGGTTTAATCGCGGCACTTATTATGGCAGCGATACTACGCTGCGCAGCCGGTTAAAATATATCGACCAGTTTGGCGAGATCAAATTCATCACTAATGCCGAGTATCGTTATAAGCTGGCCAACAATTTCTTTGGTTCGAAATTAAAAGGCGCTGTGTTTATTGATGCCGGTAATGTTTGGCGACTACACAAACAGCCGGAAAACCCCAACGGCGAATTCAGAATTAATAACTTTCTGCAATCTACCGCAATTGGTATTGGTACCGGTTTACGCTTTGACGTAAGTTTCTTTGTTTTCAGGCTCGATGCAGCTTTCAAGTTCAAAGACCCGCAGTTTAACGGGTCAGACCAATGGGTGCTGATTAAGCATGGCAATGAGCTGTTTCATCCCGGTGCCTTTAAGCAAGCTTATCTTAATGCCAATCGTGTAGGTGTTGACGCCAATGGCCGGCCCGTTGGCGATACTTACAATTTTATGCAATTGAATTTTGGTATAGGGATGCCATTCTGATGTGCAGATGTGTAGTGGATGTGCAGATGTGCAGATGATTAATTAATGTCATAGCATATCATTTAAATAGCAAAGGCTATGCTTTTACGGTATCTATATTCGCAGATCTGTACATTCGCAGATCAAAACACCCCCTTCAATCCGTCAAAGATATTTTCAAAGAAGGTAGGCATCGTGAGGCCGTTATGGTGGTTAAAATAAATAAAGATCAGGAAGATCACTATGGCGATAATGATAAAGCGCTTAAACATATATCCCAGCAGCACCAGGGCCAGCGGGATAATGACCAACAACGTCCAGCTTACGTGGATGGGTTTTAACTTGCCATCCTGCTTATAAACATAATACAACATGGAATGCGTACCGATGTTGTTGATATGCTTAACATACAAAAAAGCGGACTTATCTAATTTGTGGCGATAAAAGGCAGTCCCCTTTTCAAACTGCATTTGTGCCTGGAAACCGTTTATAGTAAAGGCAAAAACACCGCTTATATTTTCCTGAATATTGCCCAGGCTATCGGTAGCAACCAGGGCTACTTCACTATCGGCAAATGGATTTTCTTTTACTACAAAATGTTTGATGCTAACCGTATCGGCATAAACAGATCTGCACACAAATAGTATCAGCGCAGCCACAAATAATATCTTTTTCATTTTTTAGTATTAGGTTTGAAACTTAAAAACAACCCGCAATAAATTTAGTTAATATAATTTTATCAAATTGAGTTTGTATCAAGCTGGTTTTAAACTAAAGCAATAATGCCGAATAACCTACTAATGTTTAAATTTTTAACGCTATTTTTTTTTACCGGCATCATAGCCCAACCCGCTAACCTAAGCAACAACGCCGACCGGATATGCGGCAAATGGATATCATCAAACAAAAACCTGATTGTACAAATTTACAAAAGCGGCAACAGCTATTGTGGCAAAATGGTTTGGTTTAAAAGCGACGACAACAGTAAAAGCATGGAAGAGTGGACCGACAAACACAACCCCGACCCTGCCCTGCGCAGCCGTAAAATATTAGGTATGGACGTAATAAGCGGTATTGTGTACGATACAAAGTCAGAAAGTTGGGAGAACGGCAAAATATATGACGCGCAAACGGGCCACTACTGGAGCGCATCGGCCCGGTTGGATAAAGATGGGGTTTTAAAAGTGATTGGTTATTGGCATTTTAAGTTTATCGGCAAAACAATGATCTTTAACCACATACCATAAAAAAAGCCGGCGAGCGGCATTGCTCACCGGCTTTTTCTTATACAGCTTTACCTATTTCTGTTCGTTCAAATTTGGTAAATTGTTCTTGCCTTTAAGATATTTTTCGAGGTATTGAAACTCAAGATTGTTTATCAACATATAGCTTTGCAGATCGTACGCTGCCCCATGTGCGCCTTTTGGGTAAATGCGCAGATCGGCATCTTTACCTGCGGCAGTTAATGCCGTAAGCAGTTGCATGGTATTGGCCGGGTGCACATTATCATCGCTCATAGAGTGTATCAGCAACAAGCGGTCCTGCAGCTTAGCGGCATGGGTAAGCGCCGAGCTTTCATTGTACCCTTTTTCATTCTCCTTCATCAGGCCCATATAACGCTCGGTATATATATCGTCATACAAACGCCAGTCGGTAACTGCCGAGTTTGCTATACCGGCAACAAACACACCAGGATGCGTTAACAAGGTATAAACAGTAGCAAAACCGCCGTAGCTGGTACCCATAATTGCTATCTTGCCTTTATCTACATAAGGTAGCGTGTTCATGTATTGGGCGGTTTGGGTAAAATCGGCGCTCTCATATTTACCCAACTGTTTGTAACCGATCTTTAAAAAAGCGCTGCCATAGTTAGATATACCGCGGTTATTCACATCAACCACAATATAGCCGCTTTGAGCCAGCCATTGCTGCCACGGGTTTGCCGAGAATTTATTATAGAATGAGTGCGATTCCGGTCCGCCATACACCGTAAGCACCACGGGATATTTTTTTGACGGATCAAAATTAAATGGCTTGATCATGTAGGCATCCAGCATAGCGCCGTCGCTTGTTTTTACTTTGAATGGCTCGGGCGCGGAGTAAGCGTGTGCGTTCAGGAAATTGGTTACACCTTCATTATCCTCCAGCATTTTCAGCATTTTACCGCTATTATCAAATAAACCAACATGTGTCGGGGTACTGATGTTACTATAGCTGTCGATAAAATACCTGGTATCGGGCGACATGTCTACCGAATGGAAACCATCAACTCCGCTGATCTTTTTCTTGCCGCTGCCATCAAACTTAATGCTGTAAAGCTCTTGCGCCAAGCCCGAAGATTCGGCCGACAGATAATAAATACTTTGGGTTTTGGTGTCGATGCCTTCCACTTTGATCATATCCCAGTTGCCTTTAGTAACCTGGTTAATCAGCTTACCATTATAACTATAGCGATAGATATGGTAATACCCCGAACGGTCTGATACCCAGAAAAACTCTTTGCTGTGTTCGGGAAAATAGATCATATCATTTACATCGGTATAAAAATCAAAAACCGCTACCCAGGTATTATTCTTTTCATCAAGTACTACACGGTGCTCGCCAGTTTTAACATTGAAAAAATACAGCTTCATGTGGTTTTGCTCGCGGTTAAGCGTCATCAGCGCCAGTACATCAGGGTTGCTTGTCCAATAGATACGTGGGATATAGAAATCGCCGGTTTCATCGGGCTTTAACCAGATCTTTTTGCCGGTGGTTACATCGGCCACACCTATCCTGACACTTGGGTTGGCATCGCCTACCTGCGGCAGCGGAATGTGCACAATTTCGCTGTGATGACCTTCATAATTAGTCATTTCAAAATCAGGTACTTTATGTTCGTCAAACTGCCAGTAAGCTATATACTTACTATCAGGCGACCAGTTCCAGGCTTGCGGCTGGCCAAATTCTTCTTCATACACCCAATCATAATGACCATTGAAAATCCCCTTATCACCGGTGGCATCATTGGTTAGCTGTTTTTCTTTACCGGTTGCAAAGTCGTACACATACATATTACCCTTGCGCTCAACGCCTGCCTTTTTTCCGTTGGGCGATAGCTCGACAGAGCGGGCATCT
>DATCXS010000414.1:0-4103 GCA_036565645.1 Mucilaginibacter sp. | reverse complement strand
GACTTACGAAACCGCCCGCGAGTTTGGCCTTGACCCAACCGTTTGTGCCTTAAGCGGCGGCGAAGATTATGAATTGTTATTCACTGTTAAGCAAGCCGATTACGAAAAAATAAAATTTAAAATGGATATTAGCATTATCGGGCACATTACCGAGCCGGCATCCGGATGCAACCTGGTTTCTAAATCGGGCAACGTACATCCGTTGAAAGCGCAAGGCTGGAATGCTTTCCCGGGCGATGATCCAAACAAAAACTAATTATTAAATATAAAAACGAACCCAACCTCAGATGAGAAAGTATTTTTTTGTAGCTGCTATTTTAATGGCGGCTACAGCTGTTAAGGCGCAAAAAACCGTACCCTTTAAATTGAAATTTTTACCAAACCATACTTACACAATTACGGGTAACACCGTTACCGATTCACGCATAAATTCTGTAGGTAAAGGTAATGCAATGAAGAAGGGAAGCCAAAAACGCAGTTTGGAAAGCAAAGGGAACACAGCCATGGGTTATATTATTAAAACAGGGCCGGTTGGCGCCGGTGGTAATTTTCCGTTTACCGTTACCATTACCAATTTTTCATCAAAAAATATAGTTAATGGCGTAGCACAGGCAGCGCCAAAAAACAACCCTGTGGTTGGTGCCATAAGTCGTGGGCTGTGTACGCGCGACGGTCAAATGCAGACCCAATCTGTTACCTTCCCCAATGCTGATGCAAAAACTCAAAAAGCCGTTTTGAATATGGTTAATAAATTGGGCGACGAAATTAAGTTTCCGAACAGGCCCATGAAAATAGGCGAGAGCTTTACCCAGGAAAAGCCATTTAATGTGGTAAATGGTCAAAAAAGCATCGGTATCAAAACTACGGTTATTTACACCTTAAAAGCTGTAAAAGGTAATTTGGCTTATTTTGACACCAAAGAGGCCATTACTATGAATATTGCAACTCCAAAACCGACCGGTAATGCCGATATGAAAACAACCGGAAATGGAAAAGGAACGATGATTTACGACATAGCTCATAATATGGCAATAGCAAAAGCAGATGACCTAGATATGAAAATGGATATGCATGTAGGCACCATGACTATGGCTATTGATGCTAACACCGCCGTATCTTATAAAGCAAGAATAAGCGCTAAATAAGTGTTCGTTACGCAAGGCATATTTAAAAAGTTATCTAATTTTAGATAACTAACCAACATCATCATGAAAACACTTACCATCCTGGTAGCTTTAGTGTCAGTATCGGCGGCAACTAAAGCTCAGGAATCAGGAAAATTTAGCCTTAAATATTTGCCTAATCAAACCTATAATCTCACTGCTAAGACGGCTATAGAGACAGAAATTATGCTAACCAGGGTAGCCGTTAATGATTCAACGAGCCAAGCCAGGCCAAAACAGAGTTTATTATGGAAAATTAATACAGAAGCTGCCGGAGCGGTTAAAACGGCTGCAGAAAACGCCTCTAAAAGTTTGCCGTTTACCATGACATGCAGCAAGTCATCAACAAAAATGAGCGCAAATGGCACAGAGGCGCCTGCATTTATTTATAACCCAACACAAGGAGATATTATAAACGGGATAATAGATGCCGATATAAAAATGCATCCGGATACATCTGCAGCCACGCAAGCCGTAAAATCAGCAATGGCTCCGCTGATTGGTGGAATGCCATTACAAAAATGGCGTTTCCGGTTACGCGCATGAAAATAGGAGATGCTTTTACGCAGGAAGAGCCTTTAACACTTCTGGATATACCGGGCATTAACCTGAATAAAGATTATACCATGAAAGTTACCTATAAACTTACCGCAATAAAGGATAACATGGCTTATTTTGATATATCGTCAGTGTTTAACATGGATATTAACACACAAGCTACTAATGGCCATAAAGTTACCGGAAAAGGCAGAGGTAGCGGAACCGGTAAAATGGTTTTTAATATTGCTAAAGATTTTCCTGAATCAGTAACAAACGATAAAACGTATACGCTGGGTTTAGAGAGTACCTTAACGAAAGTGGATGTCAACGTTAAAATGAACTCAGAAAATGAGTATGATTTAAGTGCTAAATAAAAAAGAATTTCTTAACAAAAAAGGGATCTCACAGGATACCTTTTTTGTTATTGGCTTACTTCATCATCGCCAATCTCAATATATTTTTGGTCCAATTGCTTATTAGCCTTGGCTCCCAGGCCTTTTATTTTTTCGGCTGTTTTGGTGAGGTTGCCGTTGCCTTCGGTTAGTTTATTAATGGCGCTGTCGTAAGCGCTTTGGCTTTGTTTAATATTTTTGCCGATGCTTTCCATATCGCTTACAAAGCCCACAAATTTATCATACATCGAACCGCTTAAACGGGCAATTTCCAATACGTTACGGTTTTGGCGCTCTTGTTTCCAGATGCTGGCTATCGTGCGCAACGTTGCCAGCAGGGTCGACGGGCTAACAATCACTACCTGTTTTTCCCAGGCATAGCTAAACAATTCAGAATCTAATTGCACCGCGAAGCTGAATGAAGATTCAATCGGGATAAACAACATTACAAAGTCGGGCGAGTTAATGCTGTACAGATCATGATAGTTTTTGGATGACAAACCATTCACATGGCTGCGGATAGACTCGACATGCGCTTTTGAAAACAATTTCCGGTCATCTTCCGTCTCGCAGTTAACCAAACGCTCATAAGCAATAAGCGATACTTTTGAGTCGATTATAAGATGTTTTTCATCCGGCAGGTCTATTATAACGTCGGGCTGCAGGCGGGTGCCGTCGGGGCCGGTTAAACTAACTTGCAGCCGGTATTCCTGGTCCTTGACCAAGCCCGAGCGTTCTAATACACGCTCCAGGATCACCTCGCCCCAGTTGCCTTGCTTTTTATTATCGCCTTTAAGGGCTTTGGTCAGGTTCTGCGCCTCGTCGCTGATCTGCCGGTTCAGCTCCATCAGTTGGGTGATCACCCCTTTCATGGTGTTGCGTTCGGCCGCCTCCATGTTATATACTTTGTCAACCTTATCCTCAAACGCTTTCAGGTTTTCTTTCAGCGGGTTCAAAATAATATCCAGGTTATTACGGTTAACGTCGACAAATTCCTTCGATTTTTCCTTCAGTAATTTTTCGGCAACATTCTCAAACTCTTTCTGAAATTTTTGCTGGATGTCCTGGATAGACCGCTCTTGTTCGCCCAGTCGCTCGCGTTGCGCTTTGAATGACTCCTCGGCTTTAGCCATGCGGTTTTTTTCGGTTGTTAGCTGCTGATTAAGGTCGGCAACGGCAGCATCATAGCGTTCACGCTCATCTTGTAATAGCCGGTCGGCCTTGTCTCGTTCCTGGCTTAAATTCAAGGCGCGTTCCTCGGCTTTGGCCAATGAGATATTCAGCGCAGTATTCTCATTTTTTAAGCGCGCAAGATCATCTGCCGAAACACCTTCGGCAGTGGCGGGCCTTTTTAAAAAAAGGAGTACAGAAATTAACAGGATAACAAGGCTGGCAACTAAAACGGCTACGATCATTTTGATAAAAATATTAGCAAAACGAAGGTAAATAAAAATAGCTGCACTAATAAATTAATGTGCTTTTTTAGAAGCCGGTTGATGTTTGTATCAACCGGCAGATCATTTAGCTATTGTGCCTTTTCAATACGCAAACCGACATCGCTTACTTGTCGTAAGGGGTTATCGCGCATATTTTGCTCAATCTGAAAAGTGTAAGTACCCTTTTGCGCAAATTTATAGTTTTGTGAGAAAGGGATCTGGAAGGCGTATAAATTGCCCGAGCCATCGCCCAGCCACTCGCCATCAGGATTCGCCAGTTTAAATTCCAAACGGGTATTAATGGTTTTATGGTCTGGGCCGGTTTGATGAATGATTACAAAAATGTTCGAGTATTTATAGTCGGCAGTTACGCGCAGGTTCAGGTATAAATTATAAGCCAGGCGCTCATCATCAATCTTAACCGTTTCTTTGATCTTATTGGTATATGCCCAGTTGTTGTTGGTTATCTCGGTGTTTTGATCAATTATCGCATTAGGATCAGAACATCCCGACCACATTAAACCGGTTGCAATAAATAAAACCGGAAACAGATATTTCGAAGCGCTTTTCAT
>DATCXS010000145.1:0-3118 GCA_036565645.1 Mucilaginibacter sp. | reverse complement strand
TAAACATCGAAAACAGCCATATAATTATACCCACCACTACAACAACAGCCAGTATACCAATAAATACGCCGGCTTTAAAAATGCCGCTAATTACAGAACATCCGCTTAAAGCAATCATGGCCAGCAGGATAAGCGAAATATTTAATTTTTTCATAGGTTAAATGTTTGTAAATTAATATACAATGATGCAGTGCTTTTAGTTTGTTTCGAGGCGATTAAAGATTGTATCAACATTGATTTATCGGATATAAAATGTTTTATTAATTGCCCTTGTTAATGCGGATGGCTAATTTTACCGGCCATGACATCACCTATATATTCCGCAGAAAACGTTACCGTAAGGTTTTTGAATAACGTTTTGTTTAGCGACCTGAACTTTACTGTGAGCAAAGGGCAACACTGGGCCCTGGTAGGCGAAAGCGGATCGGGCAAAAGCGCCTTGCTGCAAACCATTGCGGGCAACCTGAACGCTACCGGCGGGCATGTATATTATCATTTTTTTGAGAATTACCTGCAAAAGCATCCCGGCAATCCGGAGCACCTGACCCACCATAAATTAATTGCAATAGTAGAAGCCAAACATCATTTTAAAAACCTGAGTAATACCGGCGATTTCTACTATCAACAGCGCTATAATTCAATGGACAGCGAGGATGCGCTGACCGTTGAGCAATATCTGCATACCATAAAACCCGCACCGCAGCCCAATTTATACTGGCACTTTGATAAGATAATACTAACGCTAAAATTAGATCAGTTAAGTAAAAAGCAACTCATCAAATTATCCAACGGCGAAACCAAGCGGCTGCGGATTGCTGCTGCACTGATCAAAAATCCGGTGTTGTTGTTATTAGATAGTCCGCTGACCGGTCTTGATGTAGAAACCCGGCAAGAGTTTAATAATATCATTAAAGAGATCACCCAATCGGGCATTACGGTAATCATGGCTACATCGCCTTATGAGATTCCGGATGCCATCACCAATGTAGCGGTACTACGCAATTGCGCTATTGTACACAGCGTAGCAAAAGCTAATTTCGAACCGGGTATGGTTGGTTTACCGGGAGATGACCATATCGATAAAGAAGAATTAAAAGCATTATTAAGTGCTCACAATGCGTCGGCCAAATACCGGCAGATCATCGCCATGAAAGACATCCGTGTTAAATATGGCGAAAATGTTATTTTGGATGATGTCAACTGGCAGGTAAATGCGGGCGGGCGATGGGCCTTGCTGGGGCATAACGGCGCGGGTAAATCAACGCTGTTAAGTTTAATTAATGGTGATAACCCGCAGGCATACGCCAATGATATCGTATTGTTCGATAAAAAACGCGGCAGTGGCGAAAGCATTTGGGACATCAAGAAAAAGATAGGCTTCGTATCGCCCGAACTGCATCAATACTTCCCTACTGATAATAGCTGTTTGCAGGTAATCGAATCCGGATATTATGATACCCTCGGCCTGTTCCGGCCAAGTAACAAAGAGCGCGCCGAAGTTGCTTTACGCTGGATGAAGGCTTTGGAGATTGACAAATACGCTCGTGTGTTATTGAAAAACATACCGGCCAGCGCCCAACGCTTATGTCTGCTGGCGCGGGCGCTCATCAAAAACCCGCCATTGCTAATTTTTGATGAGCCTTGCCAGGGCATGGACAGCCATCAGCAGCAACATTTTAAAAAGCTGGTGGATACTGTTTGCAGCTTAAGTGAGGTTACACTGATTTATGTAACGCATTATCAGCATGAAATACCGGATAGTGTGACAAAGGTTTTGAAGTTGGAGAAAGGAAAAGTAGTAGCATAACGATTTACCTGTATTTTTACATATAGAAGATTGTTCTGCTAATCATCTCATCATCCTTTAAATACAATATACCTATATTTGTGGTATGAATACTGCCGATCTGTTACAGCGCGCTTCGCGGTTTGAGTTTTTGAGTATTGAGGAGGGTGTTTATCTGTATCACAACGCATCCACAGCCAATTTAATGTATGTGGCTAACGAGTTGCGCAAAAAACAGGTGCCGCATGGCAAAGTAACCTGGCAAATAGACCGGAATGTTAATACCACCAACGTTTGTATTGCTAACTGCAAATTCTGCAATTTCTTTCGCCGCCCGGGGCACGAGGACAGCTATATCACCGATATTGAAACCTATAAACGTAAGATTGAAGAAACTTTCCGTTTAGGCGGCGACCAGCTTTTACTACAAGGCGGACACCACCCTGACCTGGGCCTGCAGTTTTACACTGATTTGTTTAAAGAGCTTAAACAACTGTATCCAAAGCTAAAATTACATTCATTAGGCCCGCCAGAAATTGCACACGTGGCAAAGCTGGAAAATATGAGCCATATAGATGTACTGCGCGCCATGAAAGAAGCAGGACTTGACTCACTGCCCGGCGCCGGTGCCGAGATATTGAACGACCGCGTACGTCGCCTCATCTCAAAAGGCAAATGCGGGGGACAGGAATGGTTAGACGTAATGCGTGCAGCGCATCAATTAAACCTGCCGACGTCGGCAACCATGATGTTTGGCCATGTAGAAACCATTGAAGAGCGCTTTGAGCATTTGGTTTGGATTCGCCAGGTACAATCAGAAAAACCTGAAGGTAATCATGGCTTTATTGCTTTTATTCCGTGGCCCTTTCAGGACGACGGCACTTTATTACGCAAAGTTCGCGGTATCACTAACAATGTTACCGGCGACGAATATATCCGCATGATAGCTTTAAGCCGTATCATGTTACCTAATATTAAAAACATACAGGCTTCATGGCTTACGGTTGGCAAGCAGGTTGCGCAGATCTGCTTAAATGCGGGAGCCAATGATTTCGGTTCGATCATGATCGAGGAAAATGTAGTGTCTGCTGCGGGGGCGCCACACCGCTTTACCGCTAAAGGCATCCAGGATTCTATCCGCGCTGCAGGTTTTGAACCGCAGCTGCGTACCCAGAAATATGAGTGGCGCGATTTGCCTGCCCAATTAGAAGAACAGGTAATTAACTATTAATGGTAATCAAGCCCGCCTGCAGCGGCCCTAACCTTTAACCGGACGACAGAAGCCGGGGTTTGATCGAGTGTCTGGCCCACGCCGCCGTCAGCTAAATTAAA
>DATCXS010000339.1:0-13133 GCA_036565645.1 Mucilaginibacter sp. | reverse complement strand
TTTACAAAGGATACTTGTACACTGCTTCCAATTCAGAAATTTTCCGTTATAAAATTGACAAGAATGAGCAGGTGATAGATACCGCCGCACGGGAAACCATAGTAACCGGCTTGCTGGATAAAGGCACCCATGAAACAAAGTCCATCATGATGGATAACTTGGGGAATATGTATATCCCTATTGGCTGCCCGCTAAATTCCTGCCAGCAAGAAGATCGCAAAAGAGGGTCGTTGGGAATTCCCGGCTGCCCTTTATTATCTATTAGCGGCGGTGTGTGGCAGTTTAAGCCCGATAAGCTTAACCAAACCTATGCTGATGGTGTACGCTATGCTACGGGCTTAAGAAACGTTGTTGCGGTAGACTGGAATACTCAAACCAATCAGCTATATGTGATGCAGCACGGCCGCGATCAGTTGGATAACATCTTCCCTGACATGTTTAACGCGAAGCAAAATGCAGAAATCCCTGCCGAATGTATGTACGCTTTAAAAAAGGGAGATAATGCCGGTTGGCCATTTATATATTATGATCGCTTGCAACATAAAAAAATCCAGATGCCGGAATATGGCGGCGATGGCAAAAAAGAAGGCAGCTCGGAGTATATTGATCCGGTTGCCGCCTACCCTGCCCACATGGCACCCGATGATATTTTGTTTTACACGGGCAACCAGTTCCCCGCACGATATAAAAATGGCGCCTTTGTTGCTTTTCACGGTTCTTGGAACAGGGCACCCGAGCCTCAGGCGGGTTATTATGTTATTTTCCAACCTTTTAAAAACGGCAAACCCTTTGGCGACTTTGAGGTTTTTGCCGACGGATTTTCAGGTGGACCTGATAAAACAGCTTCGGGCCGGGCAGATCATCGCCCTTGCGGATTAGCGCAGGGTCCCGATGGTGCTTTGTACGTAACCGACGATAATAAAGGAGCGATTTACAAAATCAGCTACAACAAAGGCATATCGGCACAGGCAACAAATGCACCTGTAAAAGCATTGCCGGCTAAGAACAATACCCCTGAAAAAACGCTTGCCAAGATACCGGCAGCAATAAAGGCATCGTACACTGCAGGCGCGTTGGTGTATAGGCAAAATTGCGTTACCTGCCACCTTGCCGATGGTGGTGGCGTGCAGGACCTAAATGCCCCGCTTATTAAAACCAGCTACGTGCTTGGCAATAAAACCAAACTGATAAATGTGCTGCTTAAGGGCCTTAAAGGTGTTGATATCAATGGCGAAAAATATAGTAACGCAATGCCGTCGCACAGCTTTTTAAAGGATAAGCAAATTGCCGATGTGCTTACTTACGTACGCAACAGCTTTGGTAATAAGGCAAGCGCCATTACTCCATCTGAAGTAGCAGCGGCACGTAAAACTAAATAATTGTAAAAACTTAAATAATGATAAAATTATATCGTAGCATAACAGCCTTATCAGTAACGCTTTTGCTACTGACAAAACTCACGGCTACTGCACAAGCACCTGTATATAATGTAAAAAAATATGGTGCGAAAGGCGATGGTAAAGCGCTTGACACCAAAGCAATTGACAAAGCCATTGACGCCGCTGCTGCGGCAGGTGGTGGCACCGTTTGGTTCCCTGCCGGGGATTATTTGTCTGTTACCATACACCTTAAAAGTAACATAAGCCTTTATATCGATCAGGGCGCAACTATTGTAGCAGCTACGCCTGGTGAAGGTGTGCAGTATGATTTTCCGGAGAAAGCAGACAATGATCTTTACCAGGACTATGGACATAGCCATTTTAACAATAGTTTGATAGTGGGGGTAAACCTGCATGATATTTCTATCATGGGTCCGGGCCGCATTTGGGGCAAAGGTTTGATTATGAGGGAAGGTACTAATGGCAACAACCCGCCGGGGCTTGGAAATAAGACCCTGGCGCTTAAACTTTGCCGCAATGTGATACTAAAGGATTTCACTGTCGCCCATGGTGGTTGGTTTGGCTTTTTGCTGACAGCCGTTGACAATGCGACTATAGACAATATAAAAATGGATACCAATCGGGACGGTATAGACCTGGTGTCCAGCAAAAATGTTCACATCGCCAATTGCAGCATCAATTCGCCGGTTGATGATGCTATAGTATTAAAAAGCGATTTCGCCCTTAACTATCCGCGCGACCTGGAGAATGTCACCATCACCAACTGTCAGGTATCAGGCTATAAGGAAGGCACCTTTTTAGACGGCACAAACGTAAAATGGAGCAATGGGTCCCCCACCGGCCGCATAAAATTGGGTACCGAATCAAATGGAGGGTTCAAAAATATTGCTATCAGCAATTGTGTATTTGATAACAGCCGGGGCCTGGCCCTCGAAACCGTTGATGGTGCTGCGCTGGAAGACATTACGATCAGTAATATCACCATGCGCGACGTTGGAAACGCCCCCATATTTATAAGGCTTGGCGCGCGAATGCGTGCCCCTAAAGATTTTCGTTATAGTACTTTGCGCCGGGTAATGATCAGTAATGTGGTTGCCTATGGAATTACCGGTACTCAGGGCGCTATTATCAGCGGGATACCTGGCCATGATATTGAGGATATCACCTTAAATAACATTAAGTTTTATTTTAACGGAGGCGGTACTAAACAGCAGGCTACAAGAGAAGTACCGGCATTGATAGACAGTTACCCCGACCCTAACCGCTGGGGAATTACACCGGCTTATGCCTTTTTTTTCCGTAACGTTAAGGATATCAAATTAAATAACATCGAGGTTAACTATCTGAAAGAGGATTTGCGCCCGGCATTTATTTTAGACAATGTGGATGGTGCCGATTTTCAACATATCAGTGTGCAAAGAGCTGAGGGAGCATCTATATTTATGCTAAACAATGTAAAGAATTTCAATCTGTTTAACAGCGTTCAGTTGCCAAACATGAAATTATCTGATGTAATAAAAAAAGAACTATAAAATCATAAAACCACTCTATAAACACAATGAAGAATTTATATCAAAGCTTAACAGGCGCATTGCTCCTGCTTCTTTCCGTTAGCACGGCAGCATCGGCACAAGCGCCGGTTTATAATGTAAAAAAATATGGCGCCAAAGGTAACGGCACAACTTTGGACACCAAAGCCATTGATAAAGCTATTGACGCGGCTAATACTGCAGGTGGCGGTACGGTTTATTTCCCTGCCGGGGATTATCTGTCTGTGACGATACACCTAAAAAGCAACGTGGCCTTATATATCGATCAGGGAGCTACTATTGTAGCGGCTACTAACGACGATCATATCAAATACGATATGCCCGAAAAAGGTGAGAATGAAACTTACCAGGATTATGGACACAGCCATTTCCATAATAGCCTAATTGTAGGCGAAAATCTCCATGATATAGCTATACTCGGCCCCGGTAAGATATGGGGAAAAGGTTTAATCAAGGATGAAAGGAAGCCGGGACAAAATGAAGGCTATGGCAATAAAACGCTGGCCCTTAAACTTTGCAAAAACGTTACTTTAAAAGACTTTACTATTTACCACGGCGGCTGGTTTTGCTTTTTGCTGACCGCGGTTGATAATACAACTATCGACAACATTAAAATGGATACTGGCCGCGATGGCATCGATTTAATTTCGAGCAGAAACGTGCATATATCCAACACCACGATTAACGCCCCTGGCGATGATGCCTTATGTTTAAAGTGTGATTATTCTTTAAACTATCCGCGGGCTTTAGAGAATGTAACCATCACCAACTGTATGGTTTCAGGCTACAATGAGGGTACCTTTTTAGACGGAACCTTCAAAAAAGATGGCAGAAAACACCCACAGGGCCGTATCAAACTGGGCACCGAATCAAATGGTGGTTATAAAAACATCACCATCAGCAATTGTATTTTCGATCATTGTAAGGGCCTGGCACTGGAGACTGTCGACGGTGCAGCATTAGAAGATATTGCCATCAGCAACATCACCATGCGCGATATTAACAATGCTCCAATATTTATCAGGTTAGGTGCCCGTATGCGCGCGCCAAAAGATTTTCCCTACAGTACATTGCGTCGGGTAATGATCAGTAATATCGTAGCTTATGACGTCACCGGCGAACAAGGCGGCATTATCAGCGGCATACCCGGCCACGATATTGAAGATCTGACCTTAAGCAACATTCATATTTACTATAAAGGTGGGGGTACCAAAGAGCAAGCCGCCCGCGAAGTAAAGCCATTAATTAGAGACTATCCCGAACCTGATTCGTTCGGTATTACTCCGGCTTATGGATTTTTCATCCGGAATGTAAAGGATTTAAAAATGAGTGATATTGAAGTTAGTTATGCTGCTCCCGACCTGCGCCCAGCTTTTATTTTAGATAATGTTGATGGTGCCGACTTTCAGCATATCCGTGCTCAAAGAGCCGACGGATCGTCAATTTTTAAATTGAACCAGGTAAAAAACTTTAATGTATTTAACAGCTTCCAAGTTCCCGACACTAAACTGGCATCGGTTGATAAACAACAATTATAAACTTTATAAAAAACTAACCATGAAACCTAAATTCATTCTCCTGGCATTTTGCTTTACAGCTTTGGCCGGTTTAGTTTACGGACAAACCAAAAAATTGTCTGCTACACCTTGTATGGATGTATTGCATCTTTTTACAGCTCCAAATGTTCCTCCTATGGCTCCGGAAGAGGAATTGGCACCGCTTATCAATTCAAACGAACCTACTCCCCCCAACCTACCCGGTAAGGGCTTAGCACAACACCCTATGCTTTACGTAGGGGAAAACTGTAACCGAATGTCGCTGGTGAAAGACGGCAAGGTAATTTGGACCTATAATACCGGTAAAGGCCCGGAATATGATGATGTCTGGATGTTATCAAACGGCAATATCTTATTTACCCGCATGCAGTACATCGCCCTGATGACGCCGGATAAGAAGATACTTTGGCGATATGATTGTAACAACAGCAAAGGTATGGACCATACCGAAGTACATACTTGCCAGCCTCTTGGCTTAGATAGAGTGATGTTTGTGGTAAATGGCTTGCCGCCAAAATTGTTTGTGGTTAACATTAAAACCGGTAAAACCGAAGTAGAACATGTGCTGCCATCTAATCAACCTCCAACTGTTGGCGACATCCATCCACAAGTTAGGCGGGCTCGTGTTACCGCGCAGGGCACCTATCTTATAGCATTACTCAACCAGGGAAAAACTGTTGAGTACGATAAAGATTTTAAAGAAATCTGGAGTTACAAATCAACCAAACCCTGGGCTGCTTTAAGACTTAAAAACGGCAATACGTTAATTACCGACGAAACGGAAGACCGCACATTTGAGGTAAATAAAAAAGGTGAAACCGTGTGGAACTTTGATTGCAAAGCAGATTTACCGGCCGAGTATCAATTTACCTCGGCGCCACAAAGCTGTACCCGCCTTGCCAATGGCAACACCATTTTCGCCTCGCGTGGACAAGGCGGCAGAGGTCCGCAGCTTATAGAGGTCACCAGGGACAAAAAAGTGGTTTGGGTACTGCACGACTGGAAAACCGTTGGCGACGGCACCGCATTACAGGTTTTAGACGATCCCGGTATTCCTGAAATTCCTGGGCAGTCAGAACACTGAGGGTATAATCGCATTGTAACTCAATCAACGTGTCAAATGCTTGAATTGAATAATTATCCCGATTTCCCTTATACTTCAGCGGAGTTAGCCAAATTTTTAGCAACGAAAGAAATCATAACTCTGATGCTAAAAAGTGGAGAAATCATTCATTATTCGCCGATAAATAATGACTCATTTATCCAATGGCTGCGGGATAACAATATTGAAGATGTAAGAACGGAAAAATAATTAGCATTTTAAGTCATTACATAAATCAAAAAGCATGAAAAGCCACCTTAAAATAACCATATTCTTTTTTACCGCTTTGGCTACTCAAATCGTTGATGCACAGGACATAAAAAAAGAACAATTAGCACGCGAAAGAGCCAAAGTAGATTCTTTAACGAAAGCAAATTATCAACAAACATTGCAAAGTATAGGCATCAAATTGCCTATACTTCCGCCGCAGGCTGATGATCAGACCCGTCCGCAAGGCGCAGTTCCGAGAAGTAATGGCAATGGTTATACTGATACTAAAGGCATGTCGCTTACCCGCTCGCCCTGGGGTGCTTGGGTAAACTATAGTGAAGATAAAGCTAACGATTATACGTTGCCTGATCCACTGGTATTAAAAAGCGGCAAACCGGTTACCAATGCCAAGATATGGTGGCAGCAACGTCGCCCGGAAATTGTGAACGATTATGAAACCTCGGTATTTGGCCGAGTACCCAAAAACACGCCGAAGGTTACATTTGAAGTTACAGATGTAGATAAAACAGCTCTGGATGGCAGTGCCATTAAAAAGACGATTACAGGTCATATCGATAATACTGCCTACCCGGCCGCAAAACCTGTCATCAATATGGTATTGTATCTTCCGGCTAATGCTACTGGCCCGGTACCTTTGATAGTTGCCACGTCATCAAATACAAGAGGCAATGCCGAAACCACTAAATTATTGATCAGCAACGGCTGGGCGATAGCTTATTTTGATACCAATAGCTTACAAGCCGATAATGGCGCCGGTTTAAGCGAGGGAATTATAGGCTTGGTAAACCATGGTAAATTAAGAAGCCCGGAAGACTGGGGTGTGCTAAGAGCCTGGGCCTGGGGACTGAGCCGTGCATTTGATTATTTTGAGACAGATAAAACCATAAATCCCAAAGACATAGGTATTGCCGGACACTCGCGTTGGGGTAAAACCGCATTACTGGCCGCGGCTATGGATACGCGCTGGGCATTTACGTATGCCAGTTGTTCAGGATCAGGCGGTGCATCGTTGGAGAAAAGAAACTTTGGCGAAAATTTGGATCTGATAGCAGCCGAAAACGAATACCATTGGATGGCACCGAACTTTTTAAAATATGGCGGTAACTGGAAAGCTTTCCCGGTTGACGCGCATGAAATGATGGCACTGGTAGCTCCTCGTCCATTATTTATCACCGGCGGCACGCAGGATATTTGGGCCGACCCTGTGGGAGAGTTTAAAGCTTGTGTAGCTGCTACCCCTGTTTATAAGTTATTAGGCAAAACAGGTATATCTGTTTCACAAATGCCGGCACCAAACGTGTCTTTAATTGATAGCGACCTTGCATTTCGGTTTCATGAAGGCGGCCATACCGATTCTATTGACTGGCCGACTTTTATAGAGTTTGCCAGGAAATATGTTAAATAAAATGAAAAAGCGCCTCTTTATAATCTTTGCAATTTGCTTTTTTAGTCAGCTCGCCTTAGCACAAACAATAACGATACACGGAAAAATCCCGGTATATATCGAACCAAATGAAACGGCACCGGTGCGGCGTGCGGTGACAGATTTGCTGCGCGATTTGAATACTGTTTTCGGGCAACCATCGACATTAGTTAACGAATTACCTAAAAAGGGACCCGTTATCGTCATTGCAACAGGAGATAGTTACAAAGGACATTTACCGGCGGCTAAGGGCTGGGAAGCACACCAATTATATGCCGATAAGGGCCGTATTGTACTTAACGGTGCCGATATGCGCGGCACTATTTACGCTGTTTACAGCTTTAGCGAGTTGATGCTGGGCGTTAAGCCACTTTGGTTTTGGGCGTCTGAAAAACCAAATCATAAAGAGCATGTGGTGCTGGCAGCAAACTATAAAAAAGTATTTAAATCACCAGATATAAAGTACCGGGCCTGGCTACCAAATGATACCGACCTATTAAGCCCATGGCAAAAACTGTCTGACGATAATTATCAGGCTTTATTTGAGGCGATGTTAAGGCTAAAATTAAACACATTGGAAGGTGTTATAGCCGGCAAAGAAAGTTTTGTTCCACCATTTAAACCCGGCAAAGATGCCGCAACCGGGCAGGAACGCGGTTTAGTAACTACCGGCCATCACCTCAATATTTTTGGCTCAACTTATGGCTATTGGGCCGACTACTGGCAAAAAGTAAGAAACTTACCGGTACCCGAATTAACGATTGCCAATAAGCAGGCGCTGAAGGAGTTTTGGGGGTATCATATTGATTTGGCCAGGAGAAATAATTTGGAGGTGGTCTGGACAGTTGGTTTTAGGGGGAACCGGGACATTCCTTTCTGGGAGTTTTTCCCCGAAGCACCTAAGGATGACAAAAGCCGCGCAAAGGTTATTGAGGATATGGTTGCAATGCAAATTTCTTTATTAAAAGAAAAGACCGGCAACCCTCACCCAACTATGCGCCTCACCCTTTATAATGAAATGTCCAATTTTGTGGCGGCGGGATTATTCCATATACCAAACGAGCCATCGCTTATCCGGAACTTTGTTGCCGCACGTCGCGATCATTTTCCGGCACAAGATATACGTACCTATAGTTTTTCGGGCCAGCCGGTCGGATATTATTTGAATTTCCAATTTACCTCGACAGGATCGCATTTAGCGCAAGCAGAGGGGCCGCGGAAAATGGAGCAAAACTATCGTATAGTTGATAGCCTAAGCGGGCACCACCTTGTATTTTCAGTAGTAAACGCCGGTAACATCAGAGAGCATGTTTTAGAGTTATCGGCAAATGCAGATATGATGTGGAACTTTAAGCCATTCAACGCTTTTTCATTTTTAAAAAAATTCAGTACTACTTATTATGGCACTCAATATAGCAAAGAAATAGCGCTGTTATATAAAGACTTTTTCAACTCTTACTGGCAGCAAAGAAAAGGCGATTTACCGGGTTTTGAACGACAGTACCTGTTTCAGGATATGCGCTATGCCCGGGCAATGGAAATGCTTTTGAGTGACCTTGAAAAAGGAAAATATACCACAAGCCCGTTAGAGAACAATCCATTAGATGACCCGAGCAAAGGTAGCGTGGGCTATTTTAGAGTAGTGCCGGCCGATAATGGAACGCCGAATCAATTGGAAGCCATGGCAAAAGGTACCGCAGCCAGTATTGCTAAACTGGAGACCATCACTGCCAAAGCAAATTTGCTTTATGCCAAACTACAGACGGGTAAAGTTTTCTTTGACGATAACCTGCGTGGTCAGGCTTATTTGATGTTACACTTAAATCGCGCTCTTAATTACCTGGTAAAGGCTTATCAAAGTAAGGATGGTCAGCAGGCGAGGCGTCAATTTCTCGGACAAAGCTTAGACGAAATTCATTTAGCAGAACAACGTTTGACGAAATCGCATCATGTGCCGTTCGTCGATTGGTATGCGAATGACAACAAGTTCGGAATTAAAGCTATAGAAAAGCGCCTTTACGAACTGCAATGAAACTGATAACAAGGTGATAATCAAAATTTTTATTGGTCTGAGTCCATAAATCATAATCAACAACCTGAACCTGCTTTAAAAAGAGGCCTTATTATTAACGTGCTACATAATAGTTCAGGAAGCTCCTACTCACTGAATAAATCACGAGTACCTGGTAGCAAACCTGTTAACACCCTGATTTAATGCAAGTTACAAAGCTAAATTTGTTTCACTTTCGGGATGGATTAGATCACTTAGAAAAAATTAGCAAAAACTTACATTTTCATGCCAGCCATGCTTCGATCCCCGTTTTTAAAGATCGCTTCGCTATTCAGTAAATAAGCACCGTTACTCACCACAACCTCGCCCGCAGTTAACCCACTAACAACCGACACATAACTTGAATTACCATTACCTAACGTGACCATCTTCGCGGAAAAGCTGCCGTCTGCATTTTTCACCCAAACCATATTGCCTTTTCCGGACGTAAGAACAGCAGATGCCGGGATGGCTAAAGAGCGTTGTTTGCTATTGGAAACGGAGATATAAGCCAGCATCCCCGGCCGGATCAGCCCTTGCGGATTTGGGATATTGACCCTTATCAGGTCAACCTTCGAAGCATCCGATAACTCCGGGTTCATAAACACGACCTTACCGTTCATGGTCAGTCCACCGAGATCTGGAAAAGAAACGCTCACCGGATCATTGAGTTTATAATTTCCGGTTTCACTGGCGTAAAGCTGGGCCTCTACCCATAAGCTATTCAGCGCCTCTACTTTCAGGATAGGCATGCCCTCAGTCACATAATCACCCTCATGTACGGCTATATCGCTGACTGTTCCGCTCACTTTACTCAATATGGTGGTGGTTGCACTCACTTTTCCTGACGCTGCTAAAGCTTTGATCTGCTTCGGGGACAGCCCCCATAATTGCAGCTTATTCTCCGCCGCGCCGATCAGCTGGCTATAGTCTACATCCGGGTTATGCAGCATTTTTTGCTGTGTCCTGGCTAACAGGTATTCTTTTTCTGCTTCTTGCAAGTCCTCGCTGTAAAGGGTGTACAGCGGCTGACCCGCCGCTATCTTTTCACCTGTCGTCCGTACAAATAACCGCTGTACCCGACCGGCTATCCTGGCGCTTGCAGCTTCCGCTTTATTTTCGTCCGTAGTAACTGTTCCGGTTAATGTCTTTTCGCTGCCGGTGTTCTGCTCCTTAACCGTATCCGTTTGGATACCGGCCAGTTGGACTTGTGTTGCGGTAAGCGTGATGTTGTCTGCGCTTGAACTGCCGGATGCGGTCAGTTCCACCTTGATCAGTTTCATACCGCAGACCGGGCAATTGCCCGGATGTTCTTCATGAACCTGCGGATGCATGGAACAGGTATAATATGCCTTGTTTTGGCTATGTACTGCCGTTTGCGGTTGAGGTTTTGGCTTGCAAGCGGCAAACAAAAGGGACATCGACACCATGATGATAGCTATATACTTAATCTTGTTATTCATTGCCTTGTGTTTTAATAAAACTTTCGCTGTCCGTCAGGTAAGCGGCGTTGGAGGCGACGCTGTCGGCGACCGATAAACCATTTTTGATTTGTACTTCTTTATCTGTTGTCACTCCTGCTGTAACCAAATGTGCGCTATAACTGACCCCTGTTTTTAACCAAACCACCTTTTTGGCGCCAAGGTTGGTTACAGCAGTTTTCGGTAGCCATAAACTGTTGATCGTACCCGTTTGTATTACCGCCCGGACCTGGTTGTTCACTTTCAGTTTATGATCCATATTGTGGATGTAGACACGGATGCTGGTGGTTTTATCGCCGCCCTGTAACGTTGGCTCAATAAAATCGACTTTGCCATATATCGTTTTGCCTAGTATATCCGGTAGGGTGATCGTTACGGATTGGTCCAATTTCAGACCAGCTACATCGGAAGCACTAATTTTCAGCACCGCCCACAACCTGTGCGGGTCAACCACGTTAAACAGGTTTTGTCCTTTTTCTACGTACATGCCTTCTTTTATAGCCAGCGGTAGGTTGCTGGTATAATCATTAGGCGTTTGCGCCCCCGCGGCTCCGGCCATCTGGTTGTGAGGCATATCATGGACATGGCCCTCATACGGGCTATATACCGGCAGGCTGTAAAAAGTTTTCCCGGTTTTCAGTACCTGATTAACCTGTGCCATTGTCATGCCCAAAAGCAAGAGCTTTTGTTTGGCGGCATTGACCAGGCCGGTTTCTGCAGGAGAATTCCTGACAACAAATAAGAGATCCTGCTGCGCGGTCACCATGTCGGGGCTGTAAATATCAAAGATGCGCTGACGGGCGTGTATTTCCTGGAAAGCATATTTGATATACAGTTTTTCAATGCGCCCGGAAAACCGGGACGCGATATTGTTGAAGGTGCGCGTGTCGAAATCTAAATAGCCATCTGCCTGTATTTGGGTGGACACTTCCTTTTGTTCCGGCACGATAGCTTTAACAGAAGTAATTACAGACGAATTGACCGGCTGCAACACCGTATTCAAACTAATCCCGGCGCCCTCACTCGCCTGTCCCGACTTTTTTACCAGCGTCATGCCGCAGATAGGGCAACTACCCGGATGGTCTTCCATGATTTGCGGATGCATCGGGCAGGTATATTTCACATCGCTTGTCTTTGCAACCGTGACTGCCGCAGGTTTTTGTTTTTGCTGACAAGCGGTAAAGCCAAAGACAATCACCGCGAGTATCAGGCTAATACCTTTCATTTTCTCTTTCATAAGCTACCTGTAATTTTAACAATTCCTGTAAACGGTCGAGATAACTCATCCTTGCAGATTGCAGGTCTTTGATGCCATTCAGCACGGTGGGCAGGTCACCTGTATTTTGCTCATAGGCCTGCAAGGCAGTTTTATAGCTGTTTTGAATAGCTGGAATGATGTTGTCCTGATAGTTGAGCAGTTGCCTTTTTTTGCTGCTGATATCCAGCCGTAAGGAAGCCAGTTGCCCTTCGGCCTGGTTTAGTTTATCCTGCTTTTCACTTTGTAATTGTGCGACTTCATATTTGATACCCTTCAAATTGGCCTTGTATGCTTTGGATGCCCAGGGCACAATGGGAATAGTCACCGAAGCCATCAGGACATATTGGTTAGGATAACCGCCATAACTGAACATATGCCCCGCGGTGATCCCAAAATCCGGCTTGCGTTTACTGTACTCCATGTCCGCGTTCAATTGCTGTAGCTGAATATTCCGGTCGATTAGTTTGATATCGCTGCGCGATGATGCCAATACTGCCGTGTCCGTCAAGTTGCTTTCATAGGCCTGAATAACGACAGTGGTATCCACCGTAAAGTTGATTTGTTTATCGCGGTTCATCAGCGTGTTAAGCATAACCTGGTTTTGCCGGAGCTGGTTATCCAGTTGTTCTTTACTGTTGTCCAGTTCGTACAGGTCGGCTTTGGCTTTATAGATATTGTTGAGTTTTTCCTTACCGTAGGTCAATTTGATGTTCGCATCCTTGAGCATATATTCGAGGGTTTTCCGCGTGTTTTCCAGCTGCGCCAGTTTTTTGGCGATTACTACCTGATCGAAATAATACCCGCGCGCCTGTGCTATTAACTGGTTTTTCAGATAGGCTTGTTCCTCTTCGGTCACCGCCGACAAGCCCTGCATGTACTTTTCTTTTGCCCGCAATTTCGCAGGGTTGGTCAGCATCTGGTCTGCCTGGAGCATAAACGAGCCACCATTAGGGCTTAATGAATACGGCGTTTGGTATTGTCCGGCACTGATCTTCGGTGGGTCTAAACTCCTTGCGCCTTTCGCATATTCATTTTGGGCACCGGCTTTTGCGGTATAAGCCAGCAAAGCGGGATTGTACCGG
>DATCXS010000068.1:0-7036 GCA_036565645.1 Mucilaginibacter sp. | reverse complement strand
GCGGTGTTGTTTTACACCTGTAAGTCGGTGCAAAAGTATGTAACGCAATACCCCGTGCAGCGTGATGCATCGGGCAGGATCCTGGTTGACATGCATCCTGACCCGACACCAAAATCGCCGGTCGAGGAGATGAAGCATATTTATGTACCACCCGGCTATCATTTGCAATTAGTTGCCTCTGAACCTATGGTGAGTCAACCTACAGCCATTGCCTGGGATGGAGATGGCCGCATGTATGTTGCCGAGATGAATACCTATATGCTGGACGTGAATGGTTCGCATGAACATGATCCAACTTGTAAAATAAAATTACTGGAAGATACCAACGGCGACGGCGTAATGGATAAAATGACCGTATTTGCCGATAACCTGGTGCTGCCTCGTACACTTCAGCCTTTAGATCATGGCCGATTGTTGGTGAGCCTGACCTGGTCAAACAGCGTTTATTGTTTCCAGGATACCAACGGCGACGGTGTATCTGATAAAAAATGGATAGCCTACGAAAACAACGGCACTAACACCAATAACCTGGAGCACCAAAAAAGTGGTTTGATCTGGAACCTGGATAACCGTTTGTACCTGACTTATGATCCGGTTAGGTATACCGTTAGCGGTGATAAAGTAATACCTGATACACTGATTGACGGTACTGCCGGCCAATGGGGTATGGCTAATGATGATTATGGCCGTTTGTTTTACTCATCTGCCGGTGGCGAGGACCCTGCTTATATGTATCAGCAGAACGTTCACTACGGACAATTTGATTTTGGCGATCGTTATGACCGCGATTTCGTTGCCGTATGGCCAATTGTGAATACATCTGACGTTCAGGGTGGTTTTGGCCGCATGCGTTATCCAGACAGTACGCTGAATCACTTTACCGCAAGTAACGGACAATCTATTTACCGTGGCGATAAATTACCTGCCGACATGCATGGAGACCTGTTTATCTGCGAGCCGGTGGGCCGTTTGATCCGCAGAGCAAAGGTTAACGATAATAATGGTAAGATCACCATCCGTAATGCTTATGATAAATCAGAGTTCCTGGCATCAACTGATATTAACTTCCGCCCGGTTAATACCGTTACCGGTCCGGATGGCTGTATGTACATAGTTGATATGTATCACGGTATTATTCAGGAAAGTGAGTGGACTAAGGCAGACAGTTATCTGCGCCCAAAAATCCTGCAAAAAGGATTGCAAAAAAATATCGGTCGTGGCCGTATCTACCGCCTGGTACATGACGATTTTAAATTATCAAAAGAAAAACCTCACATGCTCGAAGAAACCAGTGCGCAACTGGTTGACCATCTGAATAGCATGAACGGCTGGTGGAGAGATAATGCCCAGAAATTACTGGTGTTAAGAGGCGATAAATCTGTAGTGCCTGCATTAAAGGCTCTGGCAGTTAATGGCGGCCAACTGGCACGTATCCATGCGTTATGGACCTTGAACGGTTTAAATGCAATGGACGAAGAAACCTTCAGCATCGCATTGAATGACAAAGATCCGCAGGTGCGTAAAACCACCGTTTGGTTGGGCGAGGATTTCATGAAAAAAGACAGCCACGCTATCGATCTGCTTGAAAAATTAAGCGACGACCCAAGTGCCGATGTTCGTTTCCAGCTGTTGCTTACTATGCGCTTTGTTAATTCAGACAAATCAAAAGCTATCATTGCCGGTCTGGTCAAAAATTATCCGGATGACCCGGCTTTGCAAGGGTCGCAGCGCAGTTATGAAAATAAACTGCGAGCCAAAGCCCAGCAACTGGCCCGCGAAAAGATGATGAACGAGCAAGGCGCTAAACTGGTATCGCAGGGTGCTGTTATATTTAAACAGCTATGCTTTACCTGTCACGGTTTAGATGGCAAGGGTATAAAAACAGGTGGCGAAGCATTTACCGCGCCGCCGCTGGCTGGCAATCAGGATGTTAACGCTAATTCGCCTGATAGAATTATAAGAGTGTTACTGTATGGCCTGCAAGGCCCTATCAGAGGCACAACCTATAATGATGCTATGCCGGCTTTAGGCAGCAATACCAACGATTATATAGCCTCGGTATTAAGCTACATCCGCAGCGATTTTGGCAACAAGGGTAGGGTTGTATTACCTTCGGACGTACAGAAGGTGAGAGACGCTACAAGCGGCAGAACCAAGAGTTATACTATGGAAGAGCTGAGCAAAACCAGATCAGTTTTAGGTAGATAATAAAGCATTCAAACTAAATTTAAAAAGGAGCTATATTATTATACGGCTCCTTTTTTTGTGACGTTTAAATTAAACACAATTATTACTGCAACTTGTTTATACCATCATGAATACCGAAGAACTTAAAGAAACAGCCGATGCACTCATGGCAGGCGATAAGGGCCTGCTCGCAATGGACGAAAGTTTACCTACCTGCAACAAGCGTTTCAAGGCGGCAGGCATTCCGCAAACAGAAGAATATCGCCGTAAATATCGCGAGCTTATAGTGACTACGCCGGGATTGGCAGAAAGTATCAGCGGTGCGATATTATTTGACGAAACCATTTATCAGTCCACCGATGATGGAACTTTGTTTATTGACATATTAAAAAAGGCCGGTATTATTCCGGGTATTAAAGTAGATGAGGGCACAGTTGAAATGCCCGGTTCGCCTAAAGAAAGAATTACCAATGGCCTGGACGGTTTAGATATCCGCCTGAATAATTATTACGGCCTGGGTGCCCGCTTTGCCAAATGGCGCGCGGTGATTACCATTGGTAAAGATTTGCCAACCGAAGCTAATATTCAGTCCAATACAGAAACGCTGGCCAAATATGCCCGCCTGTGCCAGCAAGATGATATTGTACCGATAGTAGAGCCGGAAGTTTTAATGGATGGCGACCACACCATTGAGCGTTGTTATGAAGTGACACAGCATGTAATTAAAGAACTATTCAAACACCTGGAAAAAGAAGGCGTATATCTACCTGGCCTGCTCCTGAAACCTAATATGGTGATTGCCGGAAAAGGCAGCCATATTAAAAACAGTACAGACGAAGTTGCAACAGCTACTATTAGTTGCCTGCTTGCATCGGTACCGTCGCAAGTGGCTGGTGTAGCGTTCTTATCGGGCGGGCAAACCCCGCAGGAAGCGACAAGGAACCTCTATGAAATGCATGTTAAATATGAAAGCAAACTGCCCTGGCCGCTCACCTTTTCATTTGCGCGGGCTATACAGCAGCCTGCTCTCGAGATATGGAAAGGCAAAGACAAAAATGTAAAGGCAGCACAGGATATGCTGCGTTTCAGAGCCAGTATGGACAGCGCCGCACGAGCAGGCCGTTATAGCGTTGATCTGGATAAATACCCGGTGCTATGAAAAAACTGATCGTATTTGACCTGGACGGCACACTGGCCGAAAGTAAGGCGGCGATTGACACCGAAATGGTGAAGATATTAAATGCACTGATAGACGTGACCCGGGTTGCTATCATGTCGGGTGGCGACTGGCCTCAGTTTAAGAAACAGGTGCTGGCCCATCTCACTAATAAAAAAGCATTCAAAAACTTGTCGATATTACCCACCTGCGGTACTAAGTTTTATCAATATAAATCGGGTTGGAAAAAATTGTATGCCGAAGATTTTACTGAAGAGCAAAAGAAAAAGATCATCAGTTGCTTAACTGCAGCGGTAGAGGAGCAGGGTTTTAAACCAGAGAAAATCTGGGGTGAGCAGATTGAAGACAGGGGCAGCCAGATCACTTACTCGGCCCTGGGGCAGCAGGCTCCGCTGAAAGAAAAGAAAAAATGGGATCCCGGCTTTGCCAAGCGTAAAAAAATACAGGCAGTATTAGCCAAAACAATACCTGAGTTTTCGGTAAACCTGGGCGGTACTACATCGGTAGATGTCACCAGGCCGGGTATTGATAAAGCTTATGGTATCAAAAAGCTGCGCGAAATACTCGATATCAAAAAAAAAGAGATGGTATTTATTGGCGATGCGATATTTCCGGGTGGGAATGATTATCCCGCAAAGGAAGCTGGCGTAGCCTCCATCTGTATTAAAGACCCAAACGAAACCAAGCGCGTTATTGAAGGTATTATAGCATGTCTGGATAAGAAGGGGAAGTATGAAAATGCCTTTTAATTTATCCGTAAAGACATAAATCGCAAACAATATTGTCTGTTATAGCATTAATAAAGGATAAACATTTAAGCTATGAACACTAAAATCATCGGAATAATTTTAATAGTTGTAGGCGCCATTATGCTGATCTGGACAGGTTTTACTTATACCAAAAAAGAAAAGGTTTTAGACGCCGGACCGGTACAAATATCTGCCGACAAACAAAAAACTGTTAACTGGCCGCCATACCTGGGTGGTATACTGATTATCGGCGGAATTGTGGTAGTGGCTACAGCAAAGAAGTCGAATTAATTTCTGCGCCGGCATGATAACAGTTAAAAAAGAAGGAGCGTTGCTCAATATTACTAATTTAGATTTTGAAAACGAAGGTGTACTAAACCCCGCAGTAGTGCGCGACAGTGATAATGTACATTTGCTATACCGTGCGGTACGTAAAGGCAATTTTTCAAGCATAGGCTATTGCAAACTGGAAGGTCCTCTTAAGGTGGTTTACCGTATGATCGCACCGCTGTTGTCGCCCGAGTATGATTATGAGAAACATGGGATGGAAGACCCTCGCATGGTAAAGATCGACAATACGTATTATCTTTCTTATGTAGCATTTGACGGTACCGATGCATTGGGTGCTGTCGCAATTTCTACAGACCTGGTGCATTTTGAGAAGAAAGGCATTATCGTTCCGCAATTAAAATGCAGCGAGTTTGACGCACTGGCAAAAGGTAATAATGCTGACATCATAGGCCGTTACCGCGAGGATTACAACGGGCCTAATGTCATCATCATGGATAAGGATGTGGTTTTCTTTCCGCGGCGCGTCAACGGCAAGTTGATGTTTCTACACCGCATAAAACCCGATATCCAGTTGGTAGCGGTTGATACACTGGATGATTTAACTGAAGATTTTTGGGAGGACTATGTAAATAATCTGAAGGACAATATTATGCTAACTCCTAAAGATTTGCACGAGCTTAATTATATTGGTGCAGGTTGTCCGCCGGTTGAAACTGAACGCGGCTGGCTGATAATTTATCATGGTGTGCAGCATTTTGATAATGGCTACCATTACTCGGCCTGCGCGGCGCTTGTTGATCTTAATGATCCACGAAAAGAGATTGCCCGTTTACCCTACCCTTTATTTTTCCCCGATCAACCCTACGAGATGGCTGGTGATGTAGATAATGTTTGCTTTCCTACAGGTACTGCTTTGTTTAATGATACACTTTATATTTACTACGGTGCAGGGGATGATGTTATAGGCTGTGCATCTGTAATTTTAAAGGATTTAGTGGACGAGTTGCTCACGTTCGACATACGCAAACGATAGCGTAAATAACGCAATTTAATATTGATATAACAGGTTATAAAAAGTATAATTGCGCTCAGTAATTACAACCTGATAATGAAAAACTTTCTTGACGACGACTTTTTACTGGAAAGTAAAACTGCCCAGAAGCTATATCATGACTATGCTAAGTCAATGCCCATTATTGATTACCATTGTCATTTACCACCCGATGAGATAGCTGCCGACAAGCAGTTTGCCAACCTCACCCGTATTTGGCTAAACGGCGATCATTATAAATGGCGGGCCATGCGTGCCAACGGCGTCAACGAGGCTTACATTACCGGCAATAAAAGCGACCGCGAGAAATTTGAGAAATGGGCCGCGACCGTGCCGTATACGCTGCGAAATCCGCTCTATCATTGGACACACCTGGAGTTGCAGCGGTATTTCGGGATAAAAGAGCTATTATCATCGGCCACCGCCGGGCGCATCTATGACGAGTGTGCCGAAAAACTGCAGTCGCCCGAATACAGCGTACGTAATTTGCTGAAGAAATTTAAGGTAGAAGTAGTAGGGACTACCGATGATCCGCTGGATGATCTGAAGTATCACCAAAAGATCAAACAAGATAATTTTGGCGTAAAGGTACTGCCGTCGTTCAGGCCCGACAAGGCGATGAACCCGGATAACCTGGATGTGCTGAATGCTTATATAGATCAGTTAGAGAAAGTAACGGATACTAAAATTGCCGATTATGATAACTATCTGTTAGCGCTGAAAAACCGGCATGATTATTTTGCCGCTAATGGCAGCAAGCTTTCCGATCATGGCCTGGATCATATCTATGCGGTTGATTATACTGAAAATGAAATCAAAAGTATCTTCCTGAAAATAAGAGCTGATGAGGCTATCTCTGTTGATGAGAACCTGAAATTCAGATCTGCATTACTCCATCAGTTTGCCTTATGGGATCACGAAAAAGGCTGGGTGCAGCAATATCATTTAGGAGCTTTACGCAACAACAATACCCGCGGATTGGCAACCTTAGGCCCTGATACAGGTTGGGATTCCATCGGTGATTTTAATCACGGTAAAGCGCTTTCCAGGTTCCTGGACAGGCTCGATACCGACAACCGCCTTGCCAAAACTATCATCTATAACAGCAACCCGGTAAATAACGACCTGTTTGCCGCCATGACCGGCAACTTTAATGATGGCTCGGTAGCTGGCAAAATCCAATTTGGCTCCGGCTGGTGGTTTATGGATCAAAAAAGCGGGATGATAGATCAGCTTAACTCGCTGTCAAACATTGGTTTGCTAAGTCAAATGGTGGGTATGCTGACAGACTCGCGCAGCTTTATGTCATTCCCGCGCCATGAGTATTTCCGCAGGATACTGTGTAACCTGCTGGGTACCGATATGGAGAATGGCGAACTGCCAAACGATTTAGAATGGACCGGCAAAATTGTACAGAACATCTGCTACAATAATGCCCGCGAATATTTTGGATTTTATGAGTAAGAGGACCCCGTTTTAAGTTGTTGTCATCCTCATGACAAGTCTATAATTCGCTTGTCATCCTGAACGTAGTAAGGATCTTATAAGGGCGATGAGCATTTACGTATAAGATATTTCGCT
>DATCXS010000226.1:0-6256 GCA_036565645.1 Mucilaginibacter sp. | reverse complement strand
GTATCTGGTTCAAATCATACGGTGGATCGGCAAAAATCATATCATATTGATCTGTTTCTAACTGCAGGTATTTAAAAATATCGGCCTTAAAGGTTTTAATTTGATTTAAACCATGCTGGCGCGATGTGTCTTTAATATAATTGATGCAATGGATACTGCGGTCGACACTGACCACTTGCTTAGCCCCCCGCGATGCAAATTCATAACTGATATTACCCGTACCACAAAACAGATCGAGCACGGTGATGTTGTCAAACTCAATTTGGTTTTGCAGAATGTTAAACAGTGCTTCTTTGGCCAGATCAGTAGTTGGGCGTACCGGTAAGTTTTTGGGCGGATTAAGTCGTAATCCTTTTAAACTGCCTCCGATGATCCGCATAGTGTCAATGCCGCTAAAGTTAATATTTGCTGCGCATTTATTTGTTCGGGCAGATTTAACAATTGTGGGGTGAAGAAAGTTATGTTCGGAAAAAACCGGGACAGGCTTGTGGTAAAATTATCGCCAGACTTCAGGCTTCCGCTTAGTTTAAAATATACATTGTTTGACGCTAACCCCAATTCCTCGGTCACCAATGCAGCGTAATAACCCAAATCGCCTTCGGTTTGGTAATCAAAGTTGTTATAGAAACGAATGGCACCATTTTTAAAATACAGGAATGTTGCTTTGCTGTTCTCGGTATGCAGGTACAGGTCCTGATTGCCAGGATTATCCTGCGCTGCGGCGGTTATCCATCCTTTATTTAGATAAACTACATTTTGCAGGCCAAATTTTTGTGCAGTTAACAAGGTGCTTTCATTAACCTTGTAAATGATATAATTCTGGTTATCTAATGGTTGCGCTAATACGCGCTCATCAGAACTAACATCAAGCAAGCGGGCATAATTACCAATCTGATCTTTGCTGAAAAGTGCATCGGGTATCAATGTGAAAATACCGGACGGAACGCCAATAATTACCTTTTTATAGGTCGCAGTCAACTCTTCGGCCAGCTCTTGCGGGTCAGAAAGTTCTGCCAGGTTGCAATTGGTACCCCAGGCCATTAAATCCTGTTTATAGGTAATTGCGTATGAGAACGATTTTTCGTCAATTTGAATTAGCAGCGTGTAGTAATAAGCCTGATTAAGGTTAAACGACGGATCGCGGAAAGTATAGATTTGTTCGCTCATGCTATTAACAAAAGTAATATTTTTTGAATTAGTTAGAGTAGTTATCCGCATTTTTGCACTGTGTCGTCGACAGATCAAATCAGAAAAGCTTTTCCACACGAGCCTACCACACAGCAGCAACAGTTGTTCGGCTTGCTGCACAATTTTCTATTGACCGACGAGGGCGACGAATGTTTTATCCTGCGCGGATACGCCGGTACGGGTAAAACCACCATTGTGGGGGCGCTGGTTAAAGCTTTAAGAACCTATGACTTTAAATCGGTACTATTGGCGCCAACAGGTCGGGCAGCAAAGGTGATCACCAATTATTCGGGCCGAAAAGCTTTTACCATCCATAAACGTATCTACCGCAAAAAAACGGCTTTGGATGTGGATGAAAACTTTATGATTGCTGATAACCTGGCCACCAATACAATTTTTATTGTGGACGAAGCTTCCATGATATCTGATATACCGAGCGGCCACAGTCGGCATACATTATTATATGATTTGGTGCGATATGTCTATAATCAGAAAAACTGCAAGTTAATGCTGGTGGGCGATACCGCCCAGTTGCCCCCGGTAGGTTCTGATGATAGTCCGGCGCTGAGCGATAAAGTAATGAAAAGCGATTATGGCCTGGAAGTATTCAGTTTTGAACTGACCGAGGTTTTAAGGCAGCAAAAAGATTCAGGCATATTATATAATGCCACGCGGGTGCGGGACAACATTCGCTTGGGAAAAGAGGACATTCCGCAGATAACTACCAAAGGTTATAAAGATGTTTACCGGATGACCGGCGAGCGACTGGAAGAAGGGCTTGAATATGCCTATAATAAATATGGTCGTGAAAACACCCTGGTGATATGCCGCTCCAACAAAAACGCCAACCTGTATAACAAACAGATCAGGGCACGGCTGCTGTGGCGGGAGGAAGAACTGACCGGCGGCGACCAGCTAATGGTCGTTAAAAACAATTATTTCTGGCTGCAGGATCAGCAGGAAAACAGCACCTCATTCATAGCCAATGGCGATATTGCCCGCATCCGTAAAGTGCGTAGGATAGAGGATATGTATGGCTTCCGCTTCGCCGATGTGCAGCTGGAGTTTATTGATTATGCAGAGGACCCGATACTGGATTGTAAGGTTTTATTGGATACATTGTACACCGAATCGCCTGCTTTATTGCAGGACGAACAGAAACGTTTTTATCTGGAAGTGATGAAAGATTATGATCATATCCCCCACAAACGTTTAAAGCATATTGAGCTAAAAGCCAACCCCTATTATAACGCCTTACAAGTAAAATTTGCTTACGCAATAACCTGCCACAAAGCGCAGGGCGGACAGTGGGATGCTGTATTTGTAGACCAGGGCTACCTGACCGACGAAATGGTGAATACCGATTTCCTGCGCTGGTTCTACACCGCTTGTACCCGTGCAACGAAGGAATTATTCCTGGTAAACTTTAATGATAAGTTTTACGGGGGCGTACCGGCGTTTTAGAAAATCGGCCGGGTTTTAACACCTTTTTTAATGCTAATTGTTACAGAAAGACAGCCTGCATCTTATTTCAATTGACAAAACGACATACTAAAATAAATAGCAATGCCATATTTTCATATTTATGAGTATGGCAAGTGTTTTGACCAGACTGCATTATGAACTTTAACAATTTTACCATCAAAGCCCAGGAGGCTGTACAAAAAGCTTCTGAGATTACAAGCGGTAATCAGCAGCAGGCTATTGAGCCTGCGCATTTGCTAAAAGGTTTGTTATTGGTTGATGAAAATGTGATAACCTACCTTTTAAAAAAATTGAATGTAAACATTAATCGCTTAAACGAGATTTTAGACGAGCAAATCGCATCGTTCCCCAAAGTTAGCGGTAGCGATGTTTACCTGTCGTCAAACGCTAATTCGGCTTTACAGAAAGCCACCGGCTATTTAAAAGAGTTTAAAGACGATTTTGTATCCGTCGAACATATATTGTTAGGTATCTTAGGTGTGAGCGACAAAGCAAGTTCGGCGCTTAAGGATTTTGGCGTAACCGAAAAGGATCTTAAAAAAGCGATCGTCGCCCTACGCGGGGATAATAAGGTGACCGACCAAAACGCCGAAGCTACCTATAATGCCTTAAATAAATATGCCCGAAATCTGAATGAATATGCTGCTTCAGGTAAACTCGATCCGGTGATTGGCCGTGACGACGAGATACGCCGCACCATACAGATCTTATCGCGCCGTACCAAAAACAACCCGGTGTTGGTGGGCGAGCCCGGCGTGGGTAAAACGGCCATTGCCGAAGGTATAGCTTTCCGCATTTTAAAAGGCGACGTGCCCGAAAGCTTGAAAACCAAAACTGTGTATTCTTTAGATATGGGCGCCCTGATTGCCGGTGCTAAATACAAAGGCGAGTTTGAGGAACGGCTGAAAGCCGTCATCAAAGAAGTAACCCAGGCCGACGGCGAGATCATCCTGTTTATTGATGAGATACATACCCTGGTTGGCGCAGGCGGCGGTGATGGCGCAATGGATGCAGCTAATATATTAAAACCGGCCCTGGCACGTGGCGAACTAAGAGCCATAGGCGCCACAACGCTGAATGAGTATCAAAAATATGTGGAGAAAGATAAAGCCTTAGAACGCCGTTTTCAGATGGTGCTGGTTGACGAGCCGGATACTGCCGATGCCATATCTATTTTGCGGGGTTTGAAAGAGCGCTACGAATCGCACCATAAAGTGCGCATTAAAGACGAGGCTATTATTGCCGCCGTTGAAATGTCTCAGCGCTATATATCTGACCGTTTCCTGCCCGATAAAGCTATCGACCTGATGGACGAAGCTGCTTCAAAACTACGTATCGAAATGGACTCGGTACCTGAAGCGGTAGACGAATTGGAGCGCCGTATTATGCAATTAGAGATTGAACGTGAGGCTATAAAACGCGAAAAGGACGATAAGAAAGTAAAAGAACTGTCTGAAGAGATTGCAAACCTGTCTGCCGAGCGCGATTCGTTACGGGCCAAATGGCAGGGAGAGAAGGATGTGGTTGACGGCATTAACTTAAAAGTTGAGCAGATAGAGAACTATAAACTGGAAGCCGATCAGGCTGAACGTGCGGGCGATTACGGCAAGGTAGCCGAATTGCGCTATGGCCGTATCCGGGAAGCACAAGAGGAGGTTGAAAAGCTGAAAGAAGCGCTACTGACTAATCAGTCGGAAAGTAGGATGTTGAAAGAGGAAGTGACTGCGGATGATATTGCCGGTGTAGTATCTCGGTGGACAGGTATCCCGGTATCAAAAATGATTCAGAGTGAGCGCGAAAAGTTGCTGGGTTTGGAAGATGAATTACACAAACGCGTTGCAGGTCAGCATGAGGCTATTGAAGCTATCAGCGATGCTATACGCCGCAGCCGCGCAGGTTTGCAGGATAAACGCAAGCCCATTGGTTCATTCATATTTCTGGGTACTACAGGAGTGGGTAAAACCGAGCTGGCCAAAGCTTTAGCCGAGTACCTGTTTAATGACGAACACGCTATGGTGCGTATTGATATGAGCGAGTACCAGGAACGCCATGCCGTATCCAGATTGATTGGTGCGCCTCCGGGCTATGTAGGTTATGATGAAGGTGGTCAGCTCACTGAAGCAGTGCGTCGTAAACCTTACAGCGTTATTTTGTTAGACGAGATTGAAAAGGCGCATCCCGATGTGTTTAATATCCTGTTACAGGTATTGGACGATGGCCGTTTAACTGACAATAAAGGCCGTGTGGTTAACTTTAAAAATACTATTATCATCATGACCTCGAATATCGGTTCAAATATTATCCAGGAAAACTTCCAGGATTTTGATGAGGCTGACAAAGAAGAAGTAATTGCCAAAACTAAGAACCAGCTGTTCGATATATTAAAGCAAACTATCCGCCCCGAGTTTTTGAACCGGATAGATGAGATCATCATGTTCACCCCGCTGAGCCGCGATGAAATAGGCGATATTGTTAAACTACAGTTCGCCCAGGTACAACAAACGCTTGCCGACATGGGCGTCCACATCGAAGCATCAGACGAGGCATTGGATTGGCTGGCACAGTTAGGCTATGATCCGCAATTTGGTGCCCGTCCGTTGAAACGTGTCATTCAAAAACGCATACTGAACGAGTTATCTAAGCAGATACTTGCGGGTAAAGTAGATAAGGACAGCAAGATCAAGCTGGATATGTTTGACAACCAGTTTGTATTTTTAAACAGTGCTGAAAAGGAAGAAGCCGAAAAATAATTAAATCGGTTACATAGTTTAAATGCCGCCCGGGTTTCTGGACGGCATTTTTGTTTAAGAATGAAATCAAATTAGTTTGTCATTCTGAGCATAGCGAAGAATCTTATACGCCTCACTAATTGCTCATACAAGATTCTTCGCTATGCTCAGAATGACAAAGGCAGAATAGAACAATAAAGGCTCCGTGTTAACAGCACATAATACTGAAACTTATATTATTTTTTATACCGATGCTAAACTGACCCCTGTTAGCTGGTCAGCGAAGGCGATAAATGCCTTGTCGGCATATATCTGGGATTGGTTGTCGATGAGTTTTTGCAGATTGACTTTTCCGATAACGTATTTATAAGTACCTGAATAATAACGTTCATCAATGGTTTTAAAGTCAAGCAGGTTTACCAGCTCTTCATCTTCATAACGCAAATAAATGGTCAGCTCAATATCGTTAGTGAAATTTAAACCGGTAGCGCTTTTCGCCTTTTTATATTCGTATTGATAATCATAACGTAGCGCAGCAATATCCGACAATACCGCCGACCCGGTAGGGTGGCCACCCGCGCCTTTACCGAAAAAGAATTGCTGATCGGCAAATGCAGCTTGTACTGTTACACCATTGTATTCGTATTCCACGTTGTATAAAAACTCCTGTTCCGTAACAAACTTCGGCAGTACAAAAAGTGCTACGTGTTGAGCGTCCAGTTCTTTGGCAACGGGTACCAGTTTAATTTTAAGGTTTTTTTCGCGGGCATAGCGAATATCGTCTGCAGCCAGGTTCTGGATGCCGAAATTGAATATCGCTATAGGGTCAATCACGACGCCATAAGCGTGGGCCG
>DATCXS010000391.1:0-2306 GCA_036565645.1 Mucilaginibacter sp. | reverse complement strand
ACCGACAAGATCACCCTTTACCGCGGTAAGGAAGCCGTTAAGAAAAACATCAGCGCGGCAAATGCGCTCGATGAGCTGATCGGCATTATCCGCGAGGATGGTAACTGGATAGACCCGGTAGAAACTATCTAAACTTTTGCGCTGATCCATAATAAAAAAGCTTGTCATTTCTCGCGTTGGTCGAAATGACATTTTTTTTATTTTATCTTTAACCCATGTCAAACATCGTCTACATCGCAACCAGTATTGACGGCTACATTGCCGGCAAAGACGGCGACATCAAGTGGCTTACAGAGTTTCCCAATCCTGAAGGTAGTGATTATGGTTTCAATGATTTTATCAAAGGTATCGATGCCCTCATCATGGGCCGCCATACCTTCGAAACTGTGAACGGATTTGATACCTGGATGTATCCCGTACCGGTTTTTGTGATTAGCAATACCTTAACTAAACTGTCAGGTAAATGGGCGCCCAAAGCAGAACTGATTAAAGGTGATCTGAAGGATCTTATAGCACAACTAAATGTGCGCGGTATCAACAATATTTATGTTGATGGCGGCAAAACCATCCAAAGTTTCCTGGCGCAGGACATGATCGATCAACTGATCATCACTACCATCCCGATTGTTTTAGGCGGAGGTATCCCCTTGTTCGGCGATAGCAAACAGCTTAAGTTCAAACACAAATCGACAGATATTTATACCGGCGGACTGGTGAAAAACACCTTCACACGCGACCGCGAGGCTTAATTGACCGTCGCAAAATCAGCAAATAATTTTCCGGCTTCCGGCAGGCGGTTTAAGGGAGTATAGGTAGATACTTCGGCGTAGTCGCACCACATTTGCTGTACTTGCGGGTGTTTGTGTGCGGTTTTCATAGCGTGTTCAGACTTCCACTCAAAAACTTCAACTATCGTTCCGTCTTTGGTTTCTAACACAAATGCTTCTTTATCAGTAATGAGCCCGGCTTGTCTTAAGCAAGGCGAATGTTTCTTTATCAGCGCTCGTAGCGCTTGCTCTTTGCCCGGGTTTGGCTTATAAGCAATTATTGCTACTCGTTCCATATCTCTATTCGTTACTTTTTTGCAAATTACGAATTTTAAAGCTAAGTAGTTGTTAAATTATTAATAAATTTAATGTTTTGTTGCGATGGTTGACAGTAAAACGACATTTTTATATTGCAGATTATATTTTAGGTGATTTATATCAGCTTAAATTAAGCCTTCCACCAATCTGAATTATAGGGCCCATTAACATCGGTAGGTACCCCTGGCGCAGGTATAAACAAGTCGATATTTTTTTCCTGCGCATAACGCTGTAATCGCTCTATTGGTTCAAACCAGTCATGCAGTGCCAGGTTAAAGGTTCCCCAATGTATAGGCATCATCAGTTTGCCTTTCAGATCCAGGTTGGCGTTCGATGCATTGTTCGGCCCCATGTGGATGTCCGGCCAGTAATGGCCGTAAGCGCCAATCTCCAGCATCGTCAAATCAAACGGACCGAAAGCTTTACCGATATTTTTAAAGCCTGGAAAATAGCCCGAATCGGCTCCGAAAAAAATATTGTGCTTCGGCCCCCTGATCACGAACGACGCCCACAAGGTTTCATTCCTGCCAAATATCCCGCGCCCCGAAAAATGTCTTGACGGTGTAGCCGTAATTACAATATCATGGTCAATCATTACGCTATCGCTCCAATCCAGCTCGCTGATATAATTTTTTATAATACCGTATCGCTCCAGGTACTGGCCAACGCCTAACGGGCAATAAAACGGAATCGTAGTGTCTTTAAAAAATGCAATGGTTGCTTTATCAAGGTGGTCATAATGATCGTGCGAAATGATGATCGCATCCAGTGGCGGCAGGTCGCTTAGCCTAACCGGCGGATTAAAAAATCGCCTGGGCCCCATTACCTGCGTCATGGATACGCGCTGGCTCCAAACAGGGTCGGTTAAAATAGTGCGGCCGTCAATCTCTATCAATAAACTGGAATGCCCCACCCAGGTAATCCGCAAACCAGTTTTCGGCGCAGTTTGGTAAACGGACAGATCCGTCTTGAAAGGCCCCAAAGTTTTTTTAGGGACAACTTCGGCTTTGTTGGAAGCATAAGCTTTAAGTAACGGAATGATATCGCCCGATTTAACTTCGCCCGTGGGTATGGGGTTAATGTATTTGCGTCCTTGTTTTTTAGATGAAGATATGCCCATGTTTGGTATAATATAAAAGTCGGCTATGGGGAGTAGCCTTGGTTTAGTTATTTATTTAAAAATTCAACGGCCTGATCGCAAAAATCAAGCAGATGCGGCGG
>DATCXS010000080.1:0-3293 GCA_036565645.1 Mucilaginibacter sp. | reverse complement strand
TCTGGCGGTAGCCAGTATGGTTATTTTACAGCCATTGATTTATGACTGGTTTAAATTTAAAAACAGATGGGCAGATAAATTGTGGGCCGTTTGTTCTGTTTCGATAGCGGCGCAGGTGGTAACATTTCCGTTAGCTGCTTTTTATTTCCATCAGTTCCCGGTTTATTTCCTGATCAGTAACCTGCTTATTATTATTCCGGCGGAGTTGATTTTGTTTGCCGGGGTATTTTACCTGGCGCTGCCTCAAATTACTTTTATATCTGCGGCATTGGGCTGGATATTGGAGAAATCCATCCTGATAATGAACAAAGTACTTATGATAATTGAACAGGCACCTTTTGCCAGTATCGGGAAAATATGGTTTACCACTGCCGAATATATCCTGGCCTATGGGGTGATTATTTGCCTTGTTTATTATCTCTTTAACCGCAAACTTACTTTGCTGAGGTTAAGCCTGGCTCTGATGTTAGTGCTTGCGGTTAGCAGCAGCTTTAAAAAATTTAGTTCAATATCATCATCCGACAGTATCGCCTTTTTAAATCTGCGTAAGCATTCTGGATTAGTATTCAAACATGGAAATAAAGCTATTGTATTGTCTGACCTGGCTGATACCGATAAGAATTACCGCTATAGCGTGCAACCTTACCTGGATAGCAGTAAAGTAGCCGATATATCTGTTTATGCGATAAACCAAAATATAAGGTCGCCCTATTTGTTAAAGCGGGATAACGTCATCAGTTTTAATAATATTAAAGTACTGATTTATAATAAGTATCTGCAAAATATTTCATTACCGCATCAATTAAAAGTTGATTATATTTATCTAACAGGCAATCCACATATTACGATTGCTGATTTAACCAATAATTATCAATTTAACACGTTAATCATCGATGGCAACAATAATGATCGTTTAATTGGCGATTGGGAAAAACAAGCTGCAAACAGCGGGATAAAATACTATTGCCTGAAGCGTAACAATTCGTTTGTTGCATTGTCTGATTAAGTATATTTATCAGGCAGGAGTTGCTTCATCAATGATATTAGACTAAATTGTACTAACAAAAAACAAAACATGAATACTAAATTAAAAATCGCCTTTGGATTGGCATTCAGCTCTTTAGCTTTTATCGCTAACGCTCAAAAATCATACACACAAGGTGCTGCTACTTATACGCTGAAAACCCAAGTGGGCGATGCAGAGTCAAAAATATATTTCATTCCAGATTCGACAGTATCTGTAATGCAGCAAGGGCCTGCGTTGGTTAAAATTTTAGCTAATAGCAAAGGTACATACATTGCTATCCTGGTTGATGTACCTGTAGCATCTATCAAAAAAGTGGCTGTTTTAACGCCTGACGACATAGAGCAAGGTATGGCTGCGGCGCCAAAATTTAGTTTTACCCCATCAACCGAAACGAAAGTTATTAATGGTTATAACTGCAAAAAGGTTGATGTAAAAGACACAAAAAGCGGCAGCAGTTATGTTGCCTGGGTAACCAACGATATTACCATGCCAACAAACATGTTAACCAAATACTTTGCTGATGCGGGCGGTACTCCTGTCCAATTTACAACCATTCAGCAAGGTCAACCACTTGATGTTACACTAAAAGCTATAACTGATGAAAAAGCTCCTGCGGGCAGCTTTAACATCCCGGCAGGTTTCGATAAGATCTCGCTGGATGAGCTGAAAGCAATGAGCGGCAGATAGTCACTACGGTAACATTTTTTTGAAGGCTTCTTAACGTTGTGGTAAATTAATTACTTTTGCCATCCAATGTTGAGGAGCCTTTTTAGTTTTATAAGATTTTATATTTTTTGGCTGGTGTTTTTTGCATTAACCAGAATAGTTTTTGAAATATATTTTCGCACTAAACTACAAGGCACAACCTTTGCCGACATTTTAAAAACCTATTTATACGGCATCCGGATGGATGCATCGGCGACAGCTTATATAGCTATTATCCCACTTTTAGTATTTATTATTAATTGGTTTTTGGGCAATAAAAGGCATATCAATGCTATCTGGTTTAAAACTTATATCTGGTTTTGTCTTTTCTGTATCAGTTTAATTGCGGTTGTTGACCTGGGCATATTTGCCGAATGGGGTGCAAAGGTTAATTTCAGGGCGTTTGATACGTTGTACAACTCGCCTGCCGAGTCAATGTCGTCAACTGCTTCCTCACCTATTGTTTTAAATTTAAGTATTATGGCTGGCTTGTGTATAGCCGGAGTGCTGTTATCAAATTACCTGTTAAACTATCGCTTTAAAAAGCCTGCAGAAAATATCCGTAACAAAGCCCTGTGGTCGGCTTTATTGATTGGACTGAACTTCCTGATCTTGCGCGGGACAATATCACCCGACCCAATTAATCAAAGTGCAGGGTATTTCTCTGATAATCAACTGTTAGATCTATCGGCCCAAAACACAGAATGGAACTTATTCAACAACGTTTTTGAAAATCTGCGCAAACCTTATAATCCTTATCTGTTTTTACCGCCCGACGAAGCAAAAGAGTTAGTTGCCAGTGCTTTTAAAACAACAAAAGACACGACAGTTCATATCCTGACCGCCAATAAGCCTAATGTGGTGATCATCCAAATGGAAAGCTTTACTGCCGACCTGATAGAATCATTAGGCGGCGAAAAAGGCGATGCACCAAACTTTGAAAAATTTATTACGGAAGGGGTGTTATTCAATAATATTTATTCGGCTGGCGATCGCACAGATAAGGGGCTGATTGCTATTTTGAGCGGTTTTCCATCGCAGGCTATACGCACCATTGTTATTGATACTACCAAGCAAAGGAAGTTACCTTCGCTGATCACAGATTTCAAAAACGCGGGCTACAATACCTCCTATTTTTATGGCGGCGATGCCGACTACATGAACTTTGATACTTATATGCACGATCATGGTATTGATCAGATTATCGATCGCCATACCATGCGCGAAAGCGAGGTGGGATCAACCTGGGGTGCATTTGATAATGTACTGTTTGACAAGCATACTGCTTATTTAGATAAGCAAACCAGGCCTTTCTTTTCGCTGTTGCAAACGTCGACTAATCATGAACCTTTCGTGTTGCCGGTTAAGGGACATTTTAAGGGGACCGACGTGGCTGACCAATTCAGAAGTACGGCGTGGTTTACCGATTCATGCCTGAATGCTTATTTTGAACAAGCTAAGAAGCAAGCCTGGTATAAAAACACCTTATTTATCCTGGTTGCCGATCATGGGCATCGCCTACCTAAAAGTACGGCGGGAGCATTTAGTCCGCAGAAATACC
>DATCXS010000387.1:0-5288 GCA_036565645.1 Mucilaginibacter sp. | reverse complement strand
ATCTTCACCACCAGCTTTTTAATAAGCCCTTCGCCAATCATCGGCGCGTGTACATCCTCCGAAAAAAATATCACGAACTGTCCGTTTTTTAATGAGAAGTAAGTATCGGGCGTATCGCTATAAAACATATAGTCCTTTTCGTAACTGTAAGGCACTTCAACGTGCTGGCAATCAGAGCGCGGTTTCCAGCCCATAATTTCAGGGCCGTTTGTAGTAACCTGTATATCGATGTGTTGGTTATGACACTCGAAGGTTTTGGCAGCAGCTTCTTTAGTACGTCCCGGATCATGGGATACAATAATGCGGATGCCTTCGCCCAACTCAATTACACCGTTTTCAAGCACATTCAAATTGGTCGATTTCAGGTATTCAAATGCGGTTTGAAAGCTGTTGTGCAGGCTGTAATAGCGCTCTGCGTTGCTAAGTGTATCAATGATCATAAAAATATTATCGTTGTATCTTTCCTGAGCGATTACCTTTTACCAGATCCTCTACTTCAACTAAAGTAGCGTGGTTCATATCGCCTGGAATAGTATGTTTAAGCGCGGATGCCGCTACGCCAAACTCTGCTGCATCGGCAGGTTTCATGCCGCTGATCAGACCATAGATCAATCCGCTGGCAAATGAATCGCCAGCACCAACGCGGTCAATAATCCGCACGTCATACTTAGCCGTTTTATACAGCTCGTTGCCGTCATAGATCACCGCGCTTATACTATTGTCAGATGCACTGTGGCTGTCGCGCAAGCCCGAAGCGATGTATTTAAAGCCATATTTATCTTTTAGCTGCTTAAATACGGTTTTATAATCTTCTGGTTTTAGTTGAGCAAGATTTACATCAGTATCTCCGGTATGAAAGCCCAGTGTAGCATCCGGCCCTATGCAAACGTCTGCATATTGGCAAAGTTCGGTCAATACTTCGCGTGCCTTTTCTGCACTCCACAATTTTTTGCGATAGTTCAGATCCAAACTGGTGGTAATGCCTTTTGCTCTGGCGGCTTTAAGTGCGGCTAAAGTCAGTGCTGCGGTCTTATCGCTAAGCGCAGGTGTGATGCCCGAGGTATGAAACCATGCCGCATTTTCAAATATCGCATCGAAATCAAAATCACCCGCCTCTGCTTCAGTTACCGAAGCATCGGCACGGTCATAAATAACTTGTGATGAACGCATGGAAACACCTGGTTCTAAAAAGTACAACCCCAAACGCTTGCCTCCACGCGCTATAAATTGCGTATCTACCCCATAGCGGCGCAGGTGATTAATTGCTGCCTGCCCCAACGCGTTATCCGGTAGCTTGCTAAAAAACACACCCTGCATACCATAATTACACAGTGCTGCCGCCACGTTGGCTTCGCCGCCGCCATAGGTAATGTCAAAGCTGTCGGTTTGTACAAAACGTTTGTTGCCGGGTGTCGACAACCGCATCATGATCTCGCCGAATGTTACAATTTTTTTTGACATTGCTTGCTGGATAAATAGGTAATTAGTTAATGATATGCAGCCAAATGTACATCAAAGCAAATGAATTAAGAAAGCTTTAGTGGCTAAAATAAGCGACATCGTTTGCGCGGTTAATGACATTGGTTTTAAATATTCTTTCCTACTTTTACCACATGGACAAAAAAGCCACCATACTTAAACTGATACCCCAACAAGGCATCCTTCCGTTATATTTTAATAAGGACGAAGAGGTAAGTGTAAATATCCTGCATGCCTTATATAATGCCGGTATTAAAACTATCGAATACACCAATCGGGGCGAAGCTGCGCTGAAAAACTTTGCCCGTTTGCGCAAGGTTTGCGATAATGAATTAGGCGGAATGTATCTGGGTGTAGGGACTATTAAAGACGGTAAAAGCGCACAGGCTTTTATTGATGCCGGTGCCGATTATATCATCAGTCCCGGATTAGTGGAGGATGCCATAAAAGTGGCTGACAAAAATAACGTATTCTGGTTGCCGGGTTGTATGACGCCGACCGAAATTATCAAAGCCGAGCAACTGGGCGCTAAGATCATCAAACTTTTCCCGGGTAATATTTTAGGCCCGGCTTTTATGTCGAGCATAAAAACGTTGTTTCCTAATTTACTTTTTATGCCAACTGGCGGTGTCGAACTGACTGCCGAAAGCATTGGCGGCTGGTTTAAAGCCGGGGTTTGTGCGGTAGGTATGGGTAGCCAGCTGATAAGCAATGCGGTAATGGAAAGCGGGAAATATACCGGGCTGACAGAGGCTACCAGGAAAGCCATTGAAATAGTTAACGCCAGCAGATAACTATAATTAAATACGTCATACCGAATTATTTCGGCATCCTACATGCTAAGCATATATGAGGCATTTGAGATGTTGAAACCGGTTCGATATACAATCTCTCTATAATTAAGAAGATGCAGGAACAAGCCAACAATCCGCTTCACGGCAAAACACTTGAAAATATATTAACCGAACTGGTAGCCAAATACGGCTGGCCGGAATTGGGTTATCGTATCCGTATCAATTGTTTTTTGGACGATCCAAGTATATCATCAAGCTTAAAGTTTTTGCGGAAAACGCCGTGGGCAAGAAAAAAGGTGGAAGATTTATATGTGCGGGGAAAATAATAATCTTATCATACTGAGTGGAACGAAGAATCTGCAAACTATTGATAGCTGCCCGGCAGATCCTTCGCTCCGCTCAGTATGATAAATGGGGATAAATTAAACCTTCTTAGGCGGCAAATCAAAAGCCACTGCATTGTGTTCAAAGTGCCCTTTGTGCGAACCATCGCAAAATGGTTTATTAGCCGACCGGCCGCAACGGCAAATGGAAACCACCGTACGTCCCTGTAAACCGTATTGATCGCCTTGCATATCTACAATCTCAAAATCGCCTTCAATTTTTACTGATCCGTTATTATTAATAGTAAGTTTTGTACTCATATATTGAATTTAGTTTCGGCAAAGATAATTAAGGTCTGGGTCGCTTTAATAAGCAGATTGCTATTCAGAATCTATCTTACTTTGCTCTTAAGGCTTTCTTTTACAGTGCCGTACCATTCATCTTTCAAAATACTCAGAATAATTGCGTCGCGGCGGCCGCCCTCGCGTAGCGGCATATAGCTCCTAATCACGCCCTCAACCGTACAGCCAATGCTTTTCATGGCAGCAATACTGCGCTCATTGCGGTTGTCTGCTCTGAACTCTACCCGTTCGGCACCAATAGTTTCAAAGGCAAGCTGCAGAAGCAAGAATTTGCAGTGCTTGTTCAAACCTGTGCCACGGAAATCCTTACCGTACCAGGTGTAACCCAGCTGCAGGGTGCCGTTCTTAATTTGGATATCATAAAACCGGGTGCTACCCGCATAACGGTTGGTCGTTTTGTCAAATACAATAAAAGGGTATTCCTTTCCTGCTGCGTGTTGTGCAAGCGCCTCATTAATATAGGCTTCTAATGCTGCTTCGCCTGCGGCAGATTTTGACGAATGGTCCCAGGTTTCCGGTTCGTTTAATGAGATGGGTAAAAGGTGTGTATAGTCCTCTTTTTGCAGAGGTTTCAGTAATATAACGTCATCCTCGAGTGTATAGTCTTGATCTTTATCGAAATTCAGGGCCATTTTTATTTTTTTAAAAATTAAAAGACTTTGTTGTCACAATCGTCTGTTATTTCATTGAGATTTGAAACAATTGAACAATATTTGACACAAATAAACATACATGCCGCCACAAAAACCGCAAACAGATCAAAAAAAACCGCCGGGTATTATAAGCCTGCTTAAACCATACAGAGGTTTAGTATTGATGCTTTTGCTTTTTGCTTTAATCAGCAACAGCATCAACTTATTGCTGCCTAAAATTATTGCTAATGGTATTGACGCTTTTACACATCATACTTTTGATGTTAAGCATATCGTCGTTCAATTTAGCGGGGCAATAGCGCTCATATTTGTCTTTGCTTATCTGCAAAGCATTATCCAAACTTATGCCTCGGAGCGTGTTGCACGCGATCTGCGTACCCGCCTGGCCGACAAAATATCGCGGCAAAGCCATGCTTTTATCGAAAAGGCCAACCCCTCAAAGTTGCTCACCAATTTAACTGCCGATACCGATTCTATTAAAATGTTTGTGTCGCAGGCCATTGTGTCTATGGCGTCATCGGCTTTTATTATCGTAGGTGCAAGCATTTTGTTATTGACTATCGACTGGAAGCTGGCGCTAACCGTAATCGCGATCATCCCCATAATAGGCGGCACTTTCTTTTACGTACTAAAAAAAGTAAGAGCGCTATTTATTGAAAGCCGGCAGGTTATTGACTGGCTGAATAAGATCATTAATGAGAGTATCCTGGGTGCAGCGTTAATCCGGGTTATCAACTCGCAACAATTGGAAATTAATAAGTTCCTGCAGGCCAATACTAAGGCACGCGACTTTGGTTTGTCAATTTTGAACTTGTTTGCGGGCCTCATTCCGGTAATTACTTTTACAGCCAACTTAGCAGTGCTGGCCATTTTAACCTTGGGCGGTCATTACGTAATTAACGGCACGATGACATTGGGCGATTTTGCCGCCTTCAACAGCTATCTAACGATGCTGATCTTCCCGATATTGGTGATTGGTTTCATGAGCAACATCATCGCGCAGGCATCGGCTTCATATACGCGTATTACCATGATTCTGACTGCCCCGGATATGCAGGACAATGGTACGATAGCCGCTGAGATAAAAGGTAATATCGAGCTGAAAGATATTACCATAAAATATGGCCAAAAACCGGTGCTGAAAGACGTTTCACTTTCTATTAGGGCAGGCTCAAAAATAGCCATCATTGGCCCCACTGCTGCCGGGAAAACACAATTGCTTTACTTACTAACCGGACTAATTAATGCTGATAGTGGTTCGGTCGAGTTTGACGGCAAACCTCTTAGTGACTATAATAGCGAGGTATTTCATAGCCAGGTGGGCTTTGTATTTCAGGACAGTATCATTTTTAATATGAGTATTCGCGAAAACATTGCCTTTAGCGATACCGTGACCAACCAGGCGCTTGAAAAAGCTATCGAAACGGCTGAGTTGAAAGATTTTATAGATAGCCTGCCCGAAGGTTTAAACACCATAGTTTCTGAACGTGGATCAAGTTTGTCGGGCGGGCAAAAGCAGCGTATCATGCTGGCCCGTGCCCTGGCGGTTAATCCTAAAGTTTTGTTGCTTGATGATTTTACCGCACGGGTTGACGCCAATACCGAGAAAAAAGTATTGGCTCATGTGCAGCGCAACTATCCTGAGCTGACACTGCTGTCGGTAACGCAAAAGATAG
>DATCXS010000271.1:0-16514 GCA_036565645.1 Mucilaginibacter sp. | reverse complement strand
CGGCCACAGAAATGCAGCCGGCGGTCAATCGTCAGCAAGTTTGCAAGAGGTTGTAAATCAATTTAAACTAATTTTACCCGAATACAAAAAACTGTTAATTCAATAATTAAAAATGAAAAAAAACCTAATGTTTTTAGTGCTTGCCGCAATTGGGCTGGCAAGTTGTAATGGAGGATATAAGAAGGGAGAGGGCGGATTCTTATATAACTTTTATACCAGTAACTCCGGACCAAAAGTAAAAGAAGGCGACTTTTTGTTGGTCAACGTAATTCTTAAAAACGATGCGGACTCTGTATTAATGAGTACTTATGATCAGGGCCGTCCCGCTCCGTTAGTATTAACCAAACCGCAATATAAAGGCGATATTTTAGAGGCATTAGCCCTATTTGCCGAAGGCGACAGCGCTTCAGTAAAATTGCCTGCCGATAGCGCGTTTAAAAGAGGAGCCAAACCTCCGGGCTTTAAAGGCAAGTACCTTAACTATACTATCAAAATTGTTAAAGTAATTCCTAAGGGCAAATTAACCGATCAGGCTTTCAATGAAAAGATCAACGCCTTTATGAAAGCGCAAGCTGACGTTGAAAAAAGTTCAGAGCCTGCTAAAGTGAAGAAATATATAGACGCAAGCGGTCAGAAATTTAATAAAACTGATTCTGGTTTATACTACGTCATCACTAAGCCGGGTCAAGGCCCGCTAATAGCGCCTAACGATACAGCAGTTATCAATTACATTGGTAAATTACTTAACGGTAAAGTATTTGATACCAGTATTAAAGAAGAAGCTGTTAAAGCAAAATTAGGCAGCCTGGACAAACGTCCGTTTGAGCCGATACATGTAGCTGTTGGCCAAAGAAAAGTTATTGCCGGTTGGGATCAAGGTTTGCAACTATTGAATAAAGGTGCAAAAGCAACTTTGCTTATACCATCAAGCCTGGGTTACGGCCAAATGGGTGCAGGTCCGATTGCTCCGTACACTCCGGTTGTATTTGAACTGGAAGTTGTTGACATTATACATCCAAGACCAGGTTCAATTGCTCCGGCACCTCCAACAGCGGCAGCTCCGGTAGCTAAAAAGTAATTTATTAAACTGATTTATACAGCCTCTCTTTTAATAAAGGGAGGCTTTTTAATTATGAAAAGATATCTTTTAATTTTATTAGTTGCTGCATTTGGCTTAACAGCCAATGCGCAGGACAATTTTCAACGTACGTCAAAAGGTACAATGTATAAATTGTTTACCCACAATACCGGCGATCGCATTAAAGCAGGCGACATAGTTACCTTCAATGTTATACAAAAAACGGATAAAGATTCTATACTTTACAGTAGCTACGCCGCGCACAAACCCGCTATGGCAAAAGTTGAGGCTACCGGCGATATGATGGATATATTCCCCTTGTTGACGGTTAACGACAGCGTTTTGGTAAAAGTGCCTACCGATACTATTTACAAAGGACATGACGAAGCGCGCCCGCCATTTTTTCCGAAAGGAAGCAGCCTGTTAATTGTATTGCATATTGATAAGGTACAATCTTTAGAGGCGTTTACGGCCGAAAGTAAAGCCGCCGAAGACAAATTGGCTACCGAAGAAACTGCGCACGCCGACAAGTACATAGCCGATAAAAAATTAAAGCTCATCACTACAGCCTCCGGCTTAAAATACCAGATCATCCAGGCAGGCACCAAGCCAAAACCTGTAGCCGGCGACACTGTATATGTAGACTATGTTGGCCGTACCCTGGAGAATAAGGTATTTGACAGCAGCTATGAAGCAGTAGCCAAAGCCGCAGGCTTACAACAACCCGGCCGTACCTACGAGCCAATAAGCTTTGTTTTAGGCACCCAGGGTATTATCCCCGGTTGGCAGGAAGGTATTGCTTTATTAAATGAGGGTACCAAAGCCACTTTTGTTATCCCCTCAAAATTAGCTTACGGAGCCAATGCCGCCGGCGAGGACATTCCGCCGTACAGCACTTTGGTATTTGACATAGACCTGGTTAAAGTTGTGCATCCCAAGGCGAAACCTGCTGCAGCGGCAGTGAAAAAGCCGGTCGCTAAGAAAAAGATAGCAACCAAAGGGGCAACGCCTGTAAAGAAGAAGGCCGTCGTCACTAAAAAGAAACAATAAAGTAAAAGCCTTTCAGTTAATACCGAAAGGCTTTTTAATTTTGCAGCATGATTTTAACGGACACACATACGCATCTATATTACCAGGAGGATGATCAAAAACGGGCCGAACTAATACAGCGCTGCCTGGATAATGATATAAAAAGGCTCTTCCTGCCCAATGTCGATGCTGCATCTGTTCCGCAGGTTTTTAGGTTGGCAGATGAGTATCCTGGTATGTGCTACCCCATGCTGGGGATGCATCCATGCTCAGTAAAAGACGGTTGGGAGGCCGAACTGGCAGTCATCCGCGACAGCAAAAAAGATCGCACCATTTATGCCATTGGCGAGATAGGGATTGATTTATATTGGGATAAAACCACACTCGATATACAAGTACAAGCTTTCCGCGAACAGATTAACTGGGCAAAATCATTGAAGCTGCCAATAGTGATCCATTGCCGCGAAGCTTTTAACGAAGTATTTGAGGTACTGGAGCAAGAAAATGATGACGATCTGCGCGGCATATTTCATTGCTTTACCGGCAATGCCGAACAAGCCCGACGCGCCATTAACCTGGGCTTTTACCTGGGGATAGGCGGTGTAGTCACCTATAAAAACGGCGGACTGGACAAAGTTTTACCACAATTTGATTTAAGCCATATCGTTTTAGAAACGGATTCTCCGTATCTTTCGCCTGTTCCGCACAGGGGAAAACCCAATGAAAGTTTTTATTTGATTTATATTGTACAAAAGGTTGCAGAGCTGTATCAAACAGATATACAGACCGTAGCTGATATAACAACCGCCAATTCTAAAAAGGTATTTGGTGTGTGAGGAATGATTAAACTTAGCATAATCAAGAATTAATGAGCCAGATACTCATCATTTATACCGGTGGTACAATTGGCATGATGACCGATCCTGTAACCAGGGTGCTCAAGCCCATCAACTTTGAGCAGATCATGGACAATGTACCCGAATTAGAGAAACTTAACTGCAAGATCAAGGTACACTCGTTCGATGAGATCATCGACTCATCCAACATGAACCCCGAAATATGGAGTGAACTGGCGGGGCTTATCGAGTCGCATTATGATGATGTGGATGGTTTTGTGATCCTTCACGGCTCTGACACTATGGCCTACACCGCCTCGGCCCTGAGCTTTATGTTGGAGAACCTGGCCAAGCCCGTGATCTTCACCGGCTCACAACTGCCTATCAGCGCTATCCGTACCGACGCTAAGGAAAACCTGATGACGGCCATTGAGATTGCCAACGCTAAAAAGAACGATCGTGCGCGCGTGCCCGAAGTTTGTATCTATTTTGATTATAAGCTATTCAGGGGCAATCGCTCATTCAAATACAACTCATCTAAGTTTGAGGCGTTCCGCTCGCCTAATTGCCCGATACTGGCAGAGTCGGGCGTGCATCTGCGTTTTAGCGTGAATGATATCCGGCAACCCGCCAATGCACCATTAAAACTGCATAAGAACCTGGTTAACGAGGTAGCTGTACTGAAACTATATCCGGGCATTAGTCCGAAGGTAGTAGCAGCTACGCTGGACGCCGATGTTCGCGGCATTGTTATGGAAACCTTTGGCGCCGGCAACACCACAACTGACCAATGGTTCATTGACCTGCTTAAACATGCCATTGACAGCGGAAAGGTGATCCTGGATATTTCGCAATGTAAAGTGGGTACTGTCGAACTGGGCCGCTACGAAACCAGCAAGCAATTGAAAGATATCGGCGTAGCCAATGGTTACGACATGACCTTTGAAGCTGCTGTTACCAAAATGATGTATCTGTTAGGGCAATATGATGACCCTAAAGAGGTAAAACGCTTGTTGGAAATTGATTTAAGGGGCGAATTAACCGTGTCCTAAAGTGAGTGCTGATCCACGCGAGAATGTGGATCAGTTGAATCACCACAAAAATATAAACATTTAACAATCAGGAGATTAATAAAACAAAGCTTTCAATCCGGATCACTTTGGATCACATTTTCTGACTTTTAAGTCCCTTTTTTGGATCACTGATTTGCCGGATTAGCCGAATTGCTAACCGGGGATTTCAATCCTAATAAAGTCCAGGATTAAAAATCCGGACTAACTGACTAACATCCCGTAAGAGATGGCTGTCACCCTGAGGCACTCGAAGGGTGAGCGTAAGGCCTTTGCCCACATGCTTCGAGCGCCTCAGCATGAACCCTTTTTTAATCCTTCGGACACTCCTAATTTATCCCCTAAACCGTTCTGCCAGAAACTGCCCGGTGTAGCTGTCTTTGAGTTTAATCAAATCCTCGGGCAAGCCCTCAAATATGACATTGCCGCCGCGGTCGCCGCCTTCGGGGCCTATGTCAATGACCCAGTCGGCACACTTAATCACGTCCATGTTGTGCTCAATGACAATAATGGTGTTACCATGCTCCAGCAAGGCATCAAACGACTTTAATAACTTCTTGATATCGGCAAAGTGCAGGCCGGTTGTCGGCTCGTCAAAAATGAACAGGGTCTTGTGCGTATTATTTCCCTTTACCAAAAACGACGCCAGCTTGATACGCTGCGCCTCGCCCCCGGACAGGGTGTTTGACGATTGCCCCAACTGCACATAGCCCAAGCCCACATCAAACAAAGGTTTGATCTTAGCGATGATCTTGGGTTCAGCCGCAAAGAATTCCAGTGCATCCTCAATTGTCATGCTGAGCACATCGGCTACGTTCTTGTCGTTATAGGTGACGTCCAGAATGTGTTGCTTAAAGCGCTTGCCGCCGCAGGTCTCGCAGGTCAGGAAGATATCGGCCATAAACTGCATTTCGATCTTTACCTCGCCCTCGCCCTGGCAAACATCGCAACGGCCACCCTCCACATTGAAAGAGAAAGCCGATGGCTTTAGCCCTGCAGCCTTAGCCGCGGGCCGCGAGGCGTATAGGTTACGTATATCGTCCCATGCCTTAACATAGGTAACCGGGTTTGAGCGCGACGAACGGCCAATGGGGTTTTGGTCAACCAGTTCAACCTGCTCAATCTTGCTGTAGTCGCCCTCAATAGCGTCGTAGCTGCCGGTTTGTTCACCGTTGTAGTTGCCCAGGGTTTTTTGCAGGGCAGGCGCCAATATGCGCTTAACCAAACTGGTTTTACCCGAGCCGGACACCCCGGTAACAGCAGTAAACACACCCAGTGGAAACTTGGCGTCGACATGCTTGAGGTTATTCTCGCGGGCCCCTTTTATTTCTATATAATCGTTCCATTTGCGGCGCTGTTTGGGGATAGCTATTTGCTCCCGGCCGCTCAGGTATCTGCCGGTAAGGCCCTTGTCGTCTTTGATGATGGCCTGGTAATCGCCGCTGAAGATCAGTTCGCCGCCGTGGGTACCGGCTTCGGGGCCGATATCGATAATATGGTCGGCCGCCTTCATGATCTCTTCCTCGTGCTCAACTACCAACACGGTGTTGCCTACGTCGCGCAGCGATTTCAGTACGCCTATCAGCCGCTGGGTATCGCGCGGATGCAGGCCGATGCTTGGCTCGTCTAACACATAGATCGACCCAACCAAACTGCTACCCAATGAGGTTGCCAGATTAATACGCTGCGATTCACCGCCCGATAAGGTGTTGGATAGTCTGTTCAGCGTCAGATAGCTTAGGCCCACATCCACCAAAAAACTCAGGCGATTTGTGATCTCGGTAAGCAGGCGCTTGCCTACTTTGGCATCGGTTTCATTTAAAACCAGGTTCTGGAAAAATGCCAGGGCTTTATCCAGCGACATTAAAACAATGTCGGTAATAGACTTGCCATCGATCTTTACATAGGTAGCATCCTGACGCAGGCGGCTGCCTTTGCACTCGGGGCAGGTAGTTTTACCGCGGTAGCGCGACAGCATTACCCGGTATTGGATCTTGTAGGTCTGCGCTTCCATTTCCCTGAAAAACTCATCGAGGCCGCGGAAATATTGGTTGCCGGTCCATAACAGGCGTTGTTGCTCTTCTGTTAGCTGGTTATATTGACGATGGATGGGGAAATCGAATTTCAGCGCATGCTTAACCAGTTGATCGTTCCACTCACGCATTTTCTCGCCGCGCCAGGGGGCAATGGCACCTTCATAAACGGTTTTACTTTTGTCGGGGATCACCAGATCCTCGTCTATGCCGATAACCTTGCCGTAGCCCTCGCAACGCTTGCAGGCGCCATAAGGGTTATTAAAGCTGAAAAAGTTAGGCGTAGGCTCTTCAAATTTAATACCGTCCAGCTCAAAGCGGTCGCAAAAGAAACGCTCTTTTTCTTCGGACGTTCCGGGTTCCTGATAGTAAACAAAACAATCGCCCTTGCCTTCAAAAAATGCGGTTTGGATCGAGTCGCCAAGGCGGCTAATGGTTTCGTCTGATGTATCTTTAGTTACACGATCAATAATGATCTTGAGGCCGTGATCGCTCACCAACGGTCCGTTAGCTACAGATTCGTCCTCCAGTAACACCTCAATGCGCGATATCTGATCGTTATATTCAACCCTCACAAAACCCTTTTGCATCAATACCGCCAGTTCTTCTTTCAAGCTACGGTTATTGTGCGGATGCAGGGGGCAAAGTATAGTAGCCTGCGCATCATCAGGCAAAGTCATGATAAAATTAATAACATCAGTAACCGAATCGCGCTTTACTACACCGCCCGATACCGGCGAGATAGTTTTACCGATACGAGAGAACAGCAGTTTCAGGTAGTCATAGATCTCGGTGGAGGTGCCTACGGTAGAGCGCGGATTAGAGGTAATTACTTTTTGCTCAATGGCAATAGCCGGAGCAATGCCTTTGATATAGTCGACATCCGGCTTATTCATCCGGCCCAAAAACTGGCGCGCATAGGCCGAAAGGCTCTCTACATAGCGGCGCTGCCCCTCGGCATACAAGGTATCAAAAGCCAAAGATGATTTACCAGAACCCGACATACCGGTTATCACTACCAGTTGGTTTTTAGGAATAGCTACATCCAGGTTTTTGAGGTTATGCACCCGGCTGCCCTTTATGATTATATTTTTTTGCGGATCTTTATCTGCTTCGTTCATTCGTTGATAGTTCATGGCTCATAGGTGATGGTTTTATAATAGCCGAAAGACATTTGATGCGGCACAGCTATGAACCACGACTATAACCTATTAACGCTCTTTATGTTAAACTTTCTCAAAAAAATAAAGTCTACATAGACAATAGCTACTAATTGAGTCGATTTTTTTGAAAGTGCAAAAATCCTAAAATATTTAGCAGTATCCAAATAACATTGTGCTGCAACAAATATTATGACAGAAAAAAATTATTTGCTTTTTACGATGAAATTTGTTTTATTTGATGTAATAATTTTATTAACCCCTAAAAGAAGTCCATATCGATTAGAAGCTATACTTAACAATTTTTATTTAACTAAGTTAAAGTAAACGCTTTATATGGATTTTCAATTGCAGAGTGATCAGGATCTAATCCATCTTTACATTGGCGGCGATGAAAAAGGATTAGTAGAACTTATTCGCCGATATCAAACCAAGCTCTATACTTCTATTTATCTGTTAGTAAAGGACGAGTACCTTGCTGAAGATATTTTTCAGGATACATTCATTAAAGTTATTAATACCTTAAGAGCCGGTAAATATAACGAAGAAGGTAAGTTTTTGCCCTGGGTAACCCGTATTGCACATAACCTGGTGATTGACCATTTCCGCCGCGAAAAGCGCGCGCCTATGGTTAGTAATGGCGATGACTTTGACATTTTTGAAGTGCTTGGCAACTACGATGAAAGCACCGAGGACCGCATGGTACGCGAACAAACCCATAAAGATTTGAAATTGCTTATACAAAAGTTACCTTCTGAGCAGAAGGAAGTACTGATTATGCGCCACTTTGGCGACATGAGCTTTAAAGAAATTGCCGACATTACCGAAGTAAGCATCAACACTGCGCTGGGCCGCATGCGTTATGCCCTTAATAACCTGCGCAAAATGATGCAGACCAAAGAGCTTAGTCTAAAAAACTAGTTTTCCAAATAGTAATTCTTATTGTAAGGGGCTATGTACTTAGGGGTGCATAGCCTTTTTTGTGCGCACTACGCCGTTTTGGCACGAAGACACGTTAACCAAAAGTTTCGCGCTACTCAAAAATAAGCTGCTTTTAATTAAATAGCAGGCTATCTATATATCATAAACGAAAAATTTCATTTAATTTTCATGTGGCCAAAATAAATAGAAACAAGTGTACGTTATACAACATATACAAACTACAAGCTTATGGGTGAAACCTTTACAACTTTTTTAAATGCACTCGCTAACCATAACAACGCCGAAGTGAAAAAAGAAAATGTAACTGAGAGTCTCGAAGCCGACGAACTGATTTTTTATCATTCATTACGGGCCGAGTTGGAGCTTTTGCAAAAGCAGCCGAAGCTTCAAACTATCCATTACATTCTTGATTATTCAAAAAGTAAGCGTTAGTTGCTGATGGCGCTAAAAGCCTTGAATCCTGAGCAGACTGTTAATTCTGTTCGGGATTTTTTGTTTAAAAGTTTTTGAGCCGGTCATTACCCAGGCACGACATACTTTTTTACTTTTGGTGGTTATTAAATCATCATGCAACGAGCAGACCGCTACCGTCATTTCGTAGAATATTTTTCTAAACATCAGCCGCAAGCCGAAACCGAATTGCGCTATTCCAATCCGTTCGAGCTATTGGTGGCGGTGATCCTGTCGGCGCAGTGTACTGACAAACGTATTAACCAGGTTACCCCCGCACTGTTCAAGCGCTTTCCTGATGCCGAAACACTGGCTGCCTCAAATGCCGACGAGGTGTTTACCTACATCCGCAGTGTAAGTTATCCTAATAACAAGGCTAAACATTTGGTAGGCATGGCTCAAATGCTGACTTCTGATTTTGGCGGTGTGGTTCCTTCTGATATCGATCAATTGCAAAAGCTACCGGGCGTAGGCCGCAAAACGGCTAACGTTATTGCCTCGGTGGTTTATGACGCCCCGGCTATTGCAGTGGATACCCATGTATTCCGCGTGGCCGACCGCATTGGCTTAACTACTAATGCGCGTACGCCGCTGGCCGTGGAGAAGCAACTGGTTAAATATCTACCGCAAAATACTTTGGCTATAGCACATCATTGGTTGATATTGCATGGAAGGTATATTTGTGTGGCGCGTAGTCCAAAATGCGAAATTTGCCCGCTTACCTGGTTTTGCCGTTATTATGAGCGTACACATACCGAAAAAGCTTTGAAAAAAGCTGAAGCCCTGAAACTAAAAAAAGCTAAAGACGCCAAGCTTAAAAAATCATTGGATACGATCAGTAAAGAACTGAAAAAGCGTAGTGTTGATAAGAATAGTTGATTGGGTGGATCAAGTTACCTAAGTTTAATAACCCAATTAAAATAATTACTAAAATTATTAGTAATATTAAAATAAGTTTTATATTTGCTAAAGATATTATTAAAAGATGAGCAACGCAGATAAATTAAAAGCATTACAACTTACACTGGATAAGTTGGAAAAATCATACGGAAAAGGCACCATCATGAAGCTGGGCGATAATGTGATCGAACAGACTGAAGTTATCTCGACCGGTTCATTAGGCCTTGACATTGCATTGGGTGTCGGCGGATTGCCAAAGGGCCGTGTTATTGAGATCTATGGACCTGAATCGTCGGGTAAAACCACTTTGGCTATCCATGCTATTGCAGAGGCACAACGTAAAGGTGGCATTGCCGCATTTATTGATGCCGAGCATGCTTTCGACCGTTTTTATGCTAAGAAATTAGGCGTTGACGTTGAAAATCTTTTGATATCACAACCAGACAACGGCGAGCAGGCTTTAGAAATTGCCGATAACCTGATCCGCTCGGGTGCTATTGATATCCTGGTTATCGACTCGGTTGCGGCCCTGGTGCCAAAAGCCGAGATTGAAGGTGAAATGGGCGACTCAAAAATGGGTCTGCACGCTCGCTTAATGTCGCAGGCTTTACGTAAGCTAACCGGTACCATTTCAAAAACCGGCTGCTGCTGTATATTTATTAACCAGCTGCGCGATAAGATCGGCGTTATGTTTGGCAACCCGGAAACCACTACCGGCGGTAATGCGTTGAAATTTTATGCTTCGGTACGTTTAGACGTTCGCCGTATATCACAAATTAAAGACACCGACGAAGTATCAGGTAACCGCGTTAAAGTTAAAATCGTTAAAAACAAAGTTGCCCCGCCGTTCCGTATTGCAGAGTTTGACATTATGTTTGGCGAAGGCATATCAAAAGCCGGCGAGATCATTGACCTGGGTGTTGAGCACAATATCATTAAAAAAGCAGGTTCGTGGTTTAGCTATGGCGATACCCGCTTAGGCCAGGGTCGCGATGCTGTTAAACAACTGATATTAGATAATCCGGAATTGATGGACGAACTGGAAGCAAAAATCAAAGAAGAAGTTACCGGCGATAAACTAAGTGTAGAAACCGAATAATTTCTTATCCGGAAAACAGGTTATAATCTTTAAATAATAACAATCCCCTTCGCAACCCGGAGGGGATTTTTTTTAGCGGATCTTATAATGTAGTGATAGCCCTGCTGATATATCCCTGGCGGCATGAGCCAATAAGCGGCTGCTAATAATAGGAAGTGTTAAGATTATTGTTCTTCTTTTCTGCCTGCTCAATAATCGAATAGTCGGAAAGCACAAGGGCGCTACCTTTCTTTACACATACATCATGTTCAAAATGAACCGAAGGTTTTCCGTCTGCCGTTTTAATTGCCCATCCGTCATCTTCTAAAAACACATCTTTTGTGCCCAGGTTTATCATCGGTTCTATCGCCAGTACCAGATTTTCTTTAAGCAGCATACCGGTACCTTTCCTCCCATAATTGGGCACCTGCGGATCTTCATGCATTTCTTGCCCTAACCCGTGGCCAACTAAATCTCTTACAACACCATATCCATGCTTTTCGTTGTGATGCTGAATTGCATGACCAATGTCGCCCAAACGTTTCCCCACAACTGCCTCTTTAATTCCTTCAAACAGCGACTCCTTAGTAATTTTTACCAGTTGAAGAATCTCCGGTTTGGTTTCACCAATTACAAAGGTATAGGCGTGATCTCCATGAAAAGTATTTTTAATCACCCCGACATCAACTGATACAATGTCACCTTCCAGCAGTTCTTCTTTCCCCGGAAGCCCATGAACAACCACATCATTTATTGACGTAATGATATGAAAAGGAAACCCGTTATAATTGTAGAAAGATGGTACAGCATCGTTGTCAAGAATAAACTCATTGGCAAGCCGATCTATTGCCAGGGTAGTTATTCCTGCTTTGAGGACTTTAGCAATCTCTGCTAAAGTTTGGCTCACCAGTAAAGCACTGGTTTGCATCAATTCAACCTGTTCGTCTGTTTTGTATATAATCATGCGCTGCAAAGCTACCAATAGGCAGGTTATGAGACAATGAATAAAACAAAAAAAGGCTTTAAAATAAAAAACCGTCCCAAAATCACTTTGGGACGGTCAGATTATTTTATAGATATAATATTATTTTTCCATCTGCTCAATAACGGCTTGAGTTACCCCGGTGAAAGAGAAACCGCCATCATGGAAAAGATTTTGCATGGTAACCATTTTGGTCAGATCAGAGAATAAGGTAACCAGGTAATCAGCGCATTGATCTGCATTAGCATTACCCAGCGGACTCATTTTTTCTGCATAATTTATAAACCCGTCGAAACCTTTAACACCCGAGCCTGCAGTGGTACGGGTTGGCGATTGCGACACGGTGTTGATACGCACGTTCTTTTTGGTACCATAGTAGTAGCCAAAATTACGCGCAATGCTCTCTAACACAGCTTTATTATCGCTCATGTCATTGTAATCAGGAAACACGCGTTGCGCAGCAATGTATGTCAAAGCAACAACTGAACCCCACTCGGCAATAGCATCCATTTTCATGGCGGTTTGCAATACGCGGTGTAAGCTCAATGCTGATATATCAAAACCCTTGTGGGTAAACTCATAATTGTTTTCGTAGTAAGGTATACCTTTGCGCACGTTGATACTCATACCAATTGAGTGCAGTACAAAGTCAACCTGACCGCCAAAATGCTCTATTGATTTAGCGAACAAATTTTCAATATCGGCTGCAACGGTAACATCGGCAGGGATAACCGGAGCGTTAATTTCTTCGGCCAGTTTATTTATAGCACCCATGCGTAAAGCTATAGGGGCATTAGTTAACACAATTTCGGCGCCCTCTGCATGACAGTGCTGGGCTGTTTTCCAGGCGATAGAGTTTTCGTCTAATGCGCCAAAAATTATTCCTTTTTTGCCTTTTAATAAATTATAAGCCATATTATTTTTTGTTTATAATGACGGCAAATGTAGGTATTTATTGAATTACAATTAAATATAAAATACGGCGTACTATCCTTATAAAGTTGTCAGATGATTAGGTTAACTAATGTATTGGCCTCAATACTCTATTCCAACGGATCCTGTTAAAAAAGCTCTGTGTAGTATCTGTGCTGAAGAAAGTCAACATAGCTTTACCAATAACATGATCTTCGGGCACGTAACCCCAAAATCTTGAGTCTAACGAATCGTGACGGTTATCGCCCATCATCCAGTAGTAATCCATTTTGAAAGTATAGTTATCGGCTTTCTTTCCATTGATCAGGATATCCTTGCCGTTTACGGTTACCTTGTTGTTTTCGTAAACCTCTATAGCCCGGCGATACAAAGTAAGCGTAGAATCGTTCAGGGGCATTGTCCAGCCTTTCTTTGGCAGGCGGATAGGCCCGTAATTATCCAGGTTCCATTTAAACTTTTCATTATGCGGGAAAATCTCCGGGTCATATGTTCCGGCAGGTGCTATAACCGGGGTGATATTTCTAACGTTCGAGTAACCTTTGATAACCGCAGCAGCCGGCGCAGGCATGATCATTTCATACGTATCAGGCCCCAATTGCTGCCGGATAGAAATATTCTGCTCGCGCATGATATCCGGGTTAATAGCCAGGTCCGTAGTTTCAACCGTGTATGATGTTTGCTGTTTCGGAGCATTCGGAGCGGCTTTGCCGTTGATGTAAACCTGACTATTAATAATGGTCAATACGTCGCCGGGAATAGCCTGGCAGCGTTTGATCAGGGTGGTGCGCTCGTCGACAGGAATATTATATTCGGGACCGGCTTCGTCGGGTTTGTTAAATACCACAATGTCCCGGTTTTTGATATGGCCCAAACCCGGCAGCCTTAAATAAGGTAACTGAATGGCATTCCAATAAGTCTTCATACCATACATAACAGGCTCTGTAAAAGGGATAGCCAGCGGTGTATTGGCTATGCGCGGGCCGTAGCTGATCTTGCTGACAAATAAATAATCGCCGGTAAGTTGTGTACCCTCCATTGAGCCTGAAGGAATTGCATAAGTTGAAAACAACAAGCCGCGAATAATAGTAGCTGCCACTACGGCAAAAACCACTGCGTCTACCCATTCACGGGTTTTTGATTTTTTGGCTTTTTCTGTTTTGGGAGTTCGCCTAAAATTTAGCTTCCAATTCATGATCCTAAGTTTTTAATAAAACTTAGATGCCTGACAGACCAGATTGTTACATACGAATGTTCGGAAGATTAAAAAGGGTATCATTCTGAGGTTCTCGAAGCATGTGGGCAAAGGCCTTTACGCTCACCCTTCAGGTGCCTCAGGGTGACGTCACCCCTTAATCATCGTAAAAATATCTTTTAAAATAAATCAACTTAAGATTAAAAATTACCGGTTTTCACACAGACTAACATAAGGAAACAAAAACCCTCTTTACGCTTGCGGAAGAGGGTGATCGAGCGAAGCAATGATCGGGTGAGTCATCGCCGCCGGGTTTGAACGCGAGCCGGAACTCACCCCGCGGCACTTCGTACGCGACCCTCTCTTCGATTTCGTCGGAAAGAGGGTTGATTTTTATCTTTCGAACACTCCTAATTGTTACAGTGAAGTTATTCTTCGGATGAAGGAGGGGCTTGTTTAGTAATGCCAGCTTTAAATCTTGGTGTAAAGCCCATTTTAGGTTTCGCTTCAGGCTGCTTTTCTTCGGCAGGTTTTTCTTCAGCCGCGGCCGGTTCTTCAGTTTTAGACTGCTCCCCGGGAGATGTAATGGCTTTAGTAACCCCGGCTTTAAATCTTGGCGTAAAGCCGGTCTTCGGTTTTTCTTCTGATGGTTTATTTTCTACAGGTTTAACTTCTGATGGAACAGATTCTTCCATTTTCGGTTCGCTCGCAGTGTCGGCAGTTTTAGTTACACCTGCCTTAAACCTTGGCGTGAAGCCTATTTTAGGTTTCTCTTCAGATGTCTTTCCTTCTGCCGGCTTTTCTTCGGATGGAGTTTCGGCAGATTTTGTTACACCAGCCTTGAACCTTGGCGTAAAGCCAATCTTCGGCTTATCTTCGGTAGTTGGTGTTTCCTCTTTCTTTTCATTGGGCGTTGCCCCAGCCGGAGTTTCGACTGGCTTAGTAACACCGGCTTTGAAACGCGGCGTGAAACCAACTTTTGGCTTTTCTGTAACCGGAGCGGCAGGCGCATTAACATCAGGATCAACGTCAATCTGCGGTACGATTGCAGTTAGTTCGCTTAGTTCTTCTGCGACGGTTTGTTCGGCCAGTTGGTTTTCTGCTTGAGGCTTTTCCGTTTTTACCTCTGGTGCTAAATGATATTCGCCACGCAGTTTATTGAACCAGTATTTTTTGGTATGGTCGAAACTTTTTTCGCCCATTTGCTCAAAGTGTAATTTAAATTCAGCAAATAGCGTCGGTTCGCCTTGTTGAAAGGCCGCCAGGTCAATTCGCTTCTTTTTAAAAAACTCTTCGAAAGTCATTGTTAGTTAGAGTCAAGAGCCGAGAGTCAAGAATCAAGACTTTAAATATATTTAGGATATATCTTGTTTCTTGACTCTTGATTCTATAAAATAATATCCAGATTCAATTTATTAAAATGTATGCCTTTGTCGGTCTGTTCCCAATCTTTACGCTCCCCGTCGGTCGCATCCCTCAATGCCGGAAACCAATCTAACGGAAAAACCTGCGGCTTGCCCCCGTCAAACTCAATCAAAAGCAGGCCCTCGCTAAAAACAACTTTGGCTTTTTTATCTTGTTTACGTGTGGTGAATAATGGCATAGCAGTCCCCCTCTACCCGATAGCTATCGGGTCTCCCCCGGTAGAGGAGACATTTTATTTTAAACTTTTTAAAGCCCTCCCTACCGGGGAGGGTTGGGCTACTCGGCCATGTTATGATAAACCGCTTGTACGTCGTCATCTTCCTCTAAACGGTCAATCAGTTTCAATACATCAACGGCCTGCTCTTCGGTAACCTCTTTAAATGATTGCGGTATACGCTCTAATTTAGCAGATTTTACCTCGATACCCATCTCTTCCAATGCTTTTTGCATTTTACCAAAATCCTCAAAAGCGGTGTGCAATACGGCAACGTCATTTCCCTCCTCGTCGGCTTCAACAAACAAATCTTCCAAACCTGCGTCGATCAACTCAAACTCCAACTCTTCCAGATCACGGTCGCCCGGATCAAAAGTAAATACCGATTTACGGGTAAAAATAAAATCAAGCGAACCGGTTTTGCCCAGGGCGCCATTGTATTTGGTAAAGTAACTGCGGACGTTGGCAACGGTCCGGTTAGTATTATCGGTAGCCGTTTCAACTAATACGGCAACCCCGTGCGCGGCATAACCTTCATATACCAGTTCTTCGTAATCTTTTTCGTCGCGACTGGTAGCGCGTTTTATAGCAGCTTCCACTCTATCCTTGGGCATGTTTACTGCCTTGGCGTTTTGAACGGCGGTACGTAAGCGCGAGTTGGTAGCAGGGTCGCCGCCACCGGCTTTTACTGCCATTACTATCTCTTTACCCAAACGGGTAAACTGTACGGCCATCTTGGCCCAACGTTTAAATTTTCTTTCTTTACGGAACTCGAATGCTCTTCCCATAGTATACTTAATAAACCCTGTTTAGGCAGGGTTTTGAGGTGCAAATATAAGATATTGCTGCGCAATAGAAGCAAGAGTCAAGAATCAAGAAGCAAGACTTTAATATATACAAAGCATGTCTTATATCTTGGTCCTTAGTTCTTGGCTCTTCTATCGCAGATTTTCCAGCATATCCCTCGTCATACTTGCCAAATCAAATTTTTGTTTCCAGCCCCAGTCATTTTGGGCAAAGCTATCGTCAATACTGTTTGGCCAGCTATCGGCTATTGCCTGGCGGGGGTCGTGTCCGGCATAGTTAATTTCAAAATCAGGCAAGTGTTTTTTTATTTCTTCGGATAGCTGCGCTGGGGTAAAACTGATGCCGCCCAGGTTATATGATGAGCGGATACTCAATTTGTAAGCAG
>DATCXS010000316.1:0-2386 GCA_036565645.1 Mucilaginibacter sp. | reverse complement strand
CGTCAACTTATGCCGGGGCCAAAAATAACCTTGCGCTAACGTTCACGTACCGTATCAGCCGTTAAAAATGGCATGTAGCCTGAGCGTATGCTAAGTACCGCAGACTAAGCAGTAACTGATTATTTACATTAGTTTAACCTTAGCTTTTCTTGCATTTTTACGTATTAATAGTTAAATCGCGCTTAATATTTAACTATTAATAAATATGAAGTGGGGTGCATTTAAGATTGCGGCTATTTACGTAATATCCGGTATTTTATGGATTGCCCTGAGCGACAAGATGTTGGATTGGGCAAAGGAGAGCATTGATGTTTCCGTGATCTTGTTCATAAGCAGTATTAAAGGACTGTTTTATGTAATCGTCACCGGCATTATTCTTTACAAACTCATTGTCAATTACAACGCCAGGCTTGACGAAAGCGAAAAGCAATACCGCAGTTATTTCGAAGCTAATCCGTCGCCCATGTGGATTTACAATAAACGCACTTTACATTATACCGCTGCCAACAACGCCGCAATCTCCAACTACGGTTATACGCTCGAAGAATTTAAAAATATGACCATCCTGGACATCCGCCCTAAAAGTGATATTGGTAAGGTGCATACCGTAGTGAAGCAACTCAAAAACGGTTACAATGACTCCGGCATCTGGACACATCGGAAAAAAGATGGTAGCTTAATAAAAGTACACGTTATTTCGCATGTTATTACATCACTTAAAGACCCGCATATCATGATCATGGCTACCGAGGTGAAGGACAAGCAATAGCGGCCCCTCAAATAAATTTGCTCTGTATGGCAATATTAATTTATGTTAATATTAAACAATTTTGCTGCTTATTTATTTGAAATTGTATCTTTGAAAAACTAAATGTATTTGGTGTACTATCTACACTAAGATCTTAACTGAATAAACAAGCAAGAAAAATGAGTTTAATAATTGATGTTCACGCCCGCCAGATCCTTGACTCGCGCGGAAACCCTACTATAGAGGTAGATGTATTAACAGAAAATGGCTTTTTGGGCCGCGCTGCTGTACCATCAGGTGCATCAACGGGTATACATGAGGCTGTCGAGTTACGTGACAACGATAAAGCAGTTTACATGGGCAAAGGCGTTTTAAAAGCCGTTGCTAATGTTAACGATGTTATTGCTAAAGAATTACAAGGTGTTGATGTGTTCGATCAAAACAGCATCGATCAGATCATGATTGATCTGGACGGTACGCCAAATAAAGGTAAACTGGGCGCTAACGCGATATTAGGGGTTTCGCTGGCTGCTGCTAAAGCTGCTGCTCAGGAAAGCCGCCAGCCTTTGTACCGCTATATTGGCGGTGTAAATGCTAATACTTTACCTATCCCGATGATGAATATCGTTAACGGCGGTTCGCACTCTGACGCGCCTATCGCGTTCCAGGAGTTTATGATCATGCCGGTTGGTGCTGCATCTTTCTCTGAAGCTTTGCGCTGGGGTACTGAAGTATTCCATAATCTGAAAAAAATATTGCACGATCGCGGCTTGTCTACAGCAGTAGGCGACGAAGGTGGTTTTGCACCAACTTTTGAAGGTACTGAGGATGGTGTTGAAACTATCCTGAAAGCAATTGAAAAGGCAGGCTACAAACCAGGCGTAGACATTTGCTTAGCTTTTGACTGTGCTGCTTCTGAGTTTTATAAAGACGGTAAATACGACTATACAAAATTTGAAGGCGCAAAAGGCGCTATCCGCACCAGCGAAGAGCAAGCTGATTACCTGGCTTCATTAGCTCAAAAATATCCTATCATTTCTATCGAGGACGGTATGGCTGAGGATGATTGGGCCGGCTGGAAGATCCTGACTGAGAAAATCGGTGATAAAGTGCAATTAGTAGGCGACGATTTATTTGTAACCAACGTTATCCGTTTGCAACAAGGTATCGACAACGATACGGCTAACTCGATCCTGGTAAAAGTTAACCAGATTGGTTCGTTAACCGAAACCATCAATGCAGTTAGCCTGGCGCAAACCAGCAGCTATACTTCTGTAATGAGCCACCGCTCGGGTGAAACTGAAGATGCTACCATTGCCGATTTAGCTGTTGCGTTGAACTGCGGCCAGATTAAAACCGGTTCGGCTTCACGTTCAGACAGGATTGCTAAATACAACCAATTGTTACGTATTGAAGAAGAATTAGGCGAAAACGCTAAATTCATCGGCAAGAATTTTAAGTATTACAAAAAATAATATTCGTCAAAGACGCAAAGTATTGCGTCTCTACATTGATATTAAAAAGGGCCTGGTTGGCCCTTTTTAATACAACTTTAAAAAATGCAACTATTTTTTAGTTGCTAATATATTTATTACATTTGTTTATTATCGGCAAATGGGACTTGCCGCGATTCTTTAA
>DATCXS010000419.1:0-7738 GCA_036565645.1 Mucilaginibacter sp. | reverse complement strand
ATATGCGTTAATGTTAAGTATTGTTAAATACGCACCTGCGAAACAGCAATACTATTTGGTTTAAAAACTAAAAACTATTTTTACTCGTTCAAGGTAATTATAGGAGAGATTACGGCACAATGAAATACCTTTTTAGCTTATTCATGTTATTCTGTACCGCATCGGTTTTTGCACAGCAAACCGACAGGCCCTTAGTGCAGTTTAGCGGTGTTACGCATAACGCCGATAGCTTAAAGGTTGTTATAGTGCCCTACGTTAACATCAAAAACGTTACCACCAATAAGCAGGTCTTTACCAGCGATTATGAGGGTTATTTTTCATTCGTAGCTCATGAGCGCGATACGCTGACATTCTCGAGCGTAGGCTATTTCTCGGTGACTGTTGTTGTACCTGCAAATGTGGCTAATCACAGCCTGGTGATGAATGTACAGCTTAAACCACGGATCTTTAACCTGCCTGCCGTCCGGGTATTCCCGTGGGCAACAGCCGATGAGTTTAGACGGGATTTTCTGGCGATGAAGATCGCTGATGATGATCTGGAGATCATCCGTAAAAATTTGAATCCGAAAGCAATCAAGGAGGCGGGGGTAACTTATCCGCATACAGTGTACGAGAGTATCAATGCGCAAGAGATGCATAACAATATTGTTAACTCGCACTCCATTACCAATCCGCTGCTCAATCCGTTTGCCTGGGGTAGCCTGATCAGGGATATCGCTGCAGGCGATAAATCTAACGCTTCGAATTAAACCGGTAGTCCTTAGCCTTGAGTTCGAAGTCGTCTATCACGACTCAGAACTTACGCTACTGACTTAAGACCCAAAAGCTAACGTCCTTTCTTAATCGCCGGAAACTTCATTTTATAATCCACATCAACCAAGCCTCTTGAAATGTCGTTCAGGCGTTTCTCTAACAGGCGCTTGCGTAGCGGACTTAGCTTGTCGGTAAATAGTTTACCTTCAATGTGATCATATTCGTGCTGAATAATACGGGCAGCCATCCCCGAGAAGGTTTCTTCATGGTGATGCCAGTTTTCGTCATAATAAGAGATTTTGATGGTTGCTTTGCGGCTTACATCTTCGCGGATATCCGGAATGCTCAGGCAACCCTCGTTAAATGACCATTCTTTGCCGCTCTCTTCCAGAATGCAGGCATTAATGAAAACCTTTTTGAAATCCTTTAGCTCCGGCTCATCGTCGTCAAATACCGAAGCATCAACCACAAACAGGCGCATAGATAACCCAACCTGCGGAGCAGCCAAACCAACACCACGTGCAGCGTACATAGTTTCAAACATATCATCGCACAATTGTTTAATATGCGGATATTCTGCAGGTTCAATAGCTGTTGCTTTGCGTCTCAGCACCGGATCGCCGTAGGCTACTATAGGTAATTTCATTTTACAAAACTAAAAGTTTATTACTTAGGCTCAAATAGCAAGGTCATCATTTTACTTTCGTCCAATATTTCGTTGCTTATTTCGAGCAATTGCGATGCCGTTACGTTGTTGATCTTCTCGAACAATTGGGGCAGCGTATCCACATAATTAAAGTCGACCAAACTTTTAGCCATAGATATGATCAGGCTCATGCGGTTTTCTTCGGCCAGGGCTATCTGACCTATAAATTTTTGCTTGTTTTGATGCAATTGCAGGGTGCCCAGCTTTTGCTCGCGTAGTTTTTTCAGTTCTTTATGTACCAGCCGTGTGGCCTTGTCTGCTTTCTCGGCATCGGTACCAAAATAAATGGAAAATATCCCGGTATCGGTCAAGGCGGTATAGTTTGACTCAATAGTATAGGCGATGCCGTATTTCTCGCGGATCTCCAGGTTTAACCGGTTGCTCATCCCCATACCACCTAACAAGTTATTCAGCAGCAACAGCCCGGTTTTGTTTTTATGCGACGATGCGTAGGCGGTATTGCCTATTACACAATGTGTTTGCGATATAGGTTTATGAATAACATGCTTGCCGGTGGTAACTATAGTAGGCGTTACACGATGCTTTAGCGTATAATTAGCCGCAATGTCTCCAAAGTACTTTTCGCCCAGTTTGCTTACTTTTTTAAAATCGTAATTGCCAATAACCGCAAAAATGATCTCGTTAGTGTTATAATTCGTAGCGATGAAATGCTGCATGTCATCCCGGTTTAAGCGGCTGACAGTCTCCGTAGTACCCAATATGTTTTTTCCTATCGGATGCTCCTTAAACAGCAGTTCTTCGAAATCGTCCATGATGGCTTCTTCGGGCTGGTCAAGGTACGAGGCTATCTCATCCTGGATCACACCCCGCTCTTTCTCCAACTCATCTTCAGGGAATGTAGAATGGAATACAATATCCTCAAACAGATCAATCGTTCGCTCCAGATAAGGGTTCAGAAATGAAGCATGGATACAGGTATACTCTTTGGTGGTATAGGCATTCAGATCAGCCCCCACCAGTTCCAATCGGTTCAATATTTGATTGGTACTGCGCCGTTCGGTTTCCTTAAATAACAGATGCTCTATAAAATGCGCGAGCCCTTCCTGGTTAGGCAACTCATCGCGCGAGCCCGCATTGATGATTAAACAGCTATGCGTTACTGCCGAAGGCGAGTATTTGTACATTATGCGAATGCCGTTGGATAGGGTATGAAGCTGATATTCCATGTTTTGAGGGGACAAAGATAGTCAATTATGTATGACTCAGGCTGTCCGATTGTACGGAGTGTCGTAGTCCTAAACGGACGGACGAGATTATTCCTTTGGGATGTAATTCAATCACATTATATTAGCCGTTATGAACGTCAAATTAGCCGACTTAGAGTTTGAGCCACTTATAGCTGCAGATGCCATACAAACCCGCGTTAAAGAAATTGCAGCCGGGTTAAATAAAGATTATGCAGACAAGGCCCCGGTATTTGTTGGCGTGCTCAACGGCTGCTTTATGTTCATGGCCGATTTGCTGAAAGAGATTACCATTCCCTGCGAAGTGGCATTTACCAAGCTGTCATCATACCACGGCGGTGTGAGCAGTACCCGCCGCATTCGCGATGACTTTGATCTGATGACTGATATTACCAATCGCCATGTTGTACTGATCGAAGACATTGTTGATACCGGCAACACGCTCGATTACTTAGTTGCCAAGCTGAGCCACCGCAAACCGGCCTCAATTACCGTTTGCGCACTGCTGTTAAAGCCGGATGCTGTGGAATACCAGGTTAAAGAGTTAAAGCACGTTGCTTTTAAAATACCTAATGAGTTTGTGGTTGGCTACGGATTGGATTATATGGAGCTGGGTAGGAATTTGAACGGGATTTATAAGCGAGTGGTGTAATAATAAATTATCTCCTTGTCATTCTGAGCATAGCGAAGGATCTTATCAAACTGAGAGGCCGAGATATTTATTGAGCGTATAAGGTTCTTCGCTATGCTCAGAATGACAAAAATAGTTGCTTAGGCAACGCTTTCCACCATTCCCCCCAACAACTCCACAGCCTCATCAATAGTCTGCACACCCTCGATACTCAGGCGCAGGGTGTCCTTAACTTCTTTCAAATTAGTACGGCGCGGGTTGGCCTGCACAAAATTGAGCACGTTGCGGAACTGCTGAGACTCATAATAAGCCGATTGTTGATTGGCGATGAAATAACCGCGCAATACTCCTTTTTTAAGCGAGATCTTTTCAAAACCGATGGCTTTACCCATCCATTGCAGGCGCATGGTGTTGAGCAAGTCGCCTGCCTGGGTTGGTATGGGGCCAAAGCGGTCATGCAGTTGCTGCTGGAAAGCTTGCAGCTCGGCTTCATTTTCCAGCTTAGATAATTCTGAATATAAGTTATATCGTTCAGACAAACTGGTCACGTATTCGTTCGGGATCAGTATTTCCAGGTCGGTATCAATCTGCGTAAAGGTAATGTACGACCGTGGCTTATCATCCGGAAAAAGTCCCTTAAACTCCTCGTCCTTCAGCTCGTGGATGGCTTCATCTAATATCTTATGATACATTTCGAAACCGATTTCAGCAATAAATCCGCTTTGCTCGGCGCCCAGCAGGTTACCGCTGCCGCGGATGTCCAGATCGCGCATGGCTACGTTGAAACCGCTGCCCAGGTCGCTAAACTCCTCGATAGCGCTCAATCGCTTGCGGGCCTCGTTAGTGAGTGTTGATAATGGCGGACTCAGCAAATAACAGTATGCCTTTTTATTGCTCCGCCCCACACGGCCGCGCATCTGGTGCAGATCGCTCAAACCAAACATGTGCGCATGGTTGATAATTATGGTATTGGCATTCGGGATATCCAGACCAGCCTCGATAATTGTTGTGGCTACCAGTACATCGTACTCGTGGTTAACAAATTTCAGCATCACATCTTCCAGCGCATCGCCTTCCAGCTGGCCGTGAGCAATACCCACCCGCGCACCCGGAACCAGCTTGTGGATCATTCCGCCCAGTTGGGGTAGGTCCTGCACCCGGTTATGAATGAAGAAGACCTGCCCGCCCCGGTCAATCTCATAAGCTACAGCTTCTTTGATCAGTTTATCATTAAACACATGCAACTCGGTAACAACAGGCTGCCGGTTTGGTGGTGGTGTCGAGATAATAGAAAGATCGCGTGCTCCCATGAGCGAGAAATGCAGGGTACGCGGTATCGGTGTTGCAGTTAACGTCAGCGTATCTACATTGGCGCGCATTTGCTTGAGCTTCTCTTTGGTGCTTACGCCAAACTTTTGCTCCTCGTCAATGATCATCAGGCCCAGGTCTTTAAACTTAACGTCTTTACTAACCAGGCGATGGGTGCCAATAATGATATCTACCTTACCTTCTTTCAGCTTCTCTAAAGTTTCCTTGATCTGCTTGCTTGATTTAAAACGGTTGACATAATCGATATTACAGGGGAAGTCTTTCAGCCTGTCGCTAAAGGTTTTAAAATGCTGGGCAGCCAGGATGGTTGTGGGCACCAATATAGCCACCTGTTTGCTATCGGCAACAGCCTTAAAGGCCGCACGTACGGCTACTTCGGTCTTGCCAAAACCCACGTCGCCGCATATCAGGCGATCCATCGGGTGCGGCGATTCCATATCGCGTTTAAAGTCGGCGGTGGCCTTCTCCTGGTCGGGCGTATCCTCGTAAATAAAAGAAGCCTCAAGCTCGGTTTGCAAATAGCTATCCGGCGAAAAAGCATTACCCTCCTGCGACTTGCGTACAGCATATAACCTGATCAGATCGCGGGCTATGTCTTTAACTTTTTTTTTTGTGGTTTTCTTCAGTTTTTCCCATGCGTCGGTACCCAACTTATTCATTTTAGGCACCGTGCCTTCTTTGCCGCTGTACTTTGAGATACGATTGAGCGAATTGATGTTAACGTACAGCAAATCGTTATCCGCATAAATCAGGCGGATCATTTCCTGCTGCTTCCCGGCTACTTCAACTTTCTCAAGTCCGGCGTATTTGCCAATGCCGTGATCAATATGGGTAACGTAGTCGCCCGGCTTAAGTTCACGCAGTTCTTTCAGAGTGATTGCCTGCGAGCGCTGATAGCCTTTTTTAAGTTTGTATTTATAATAGCGATCAAAGATCTGATGATCTGTATAGCAGGCCAGTTTCTGTTCGCGGTCGATAAAACCTTCGCGGATGGAGATGCTGATGGGGGTAAATTTAACGGTTTTGTCCAGGTCATCCAGAATGGCGTAAAGGCGTTCTACCTGCCTGGCTGAATCCGTCAGAATATAGTTCCCGATCTTCTCGGCCTCGTTATTTTTGAAATTATGGATGAGCAATGTAAAGTCTTTATTGAATGATGGCTGCGGACGCATGTCGAAGTTAATAGCAGCATCGGCCTGGTAAAAAAACTGCTTACCAAATTCAACTATTGCAAAATCATGCAGCTGGTCGGCAATCATTTTTTCGTCGGTGAATCCAAATTTGGGGTCTATCCAATCGGGGTTCCGGTTCTTTTCATCAGCCGACAGCGCGTTCCATAATTGAGTAGCTTTTTTATAGCCCGACTGAATAATATCAAAGGTAAACTGCACATCCTTTATCCAAATCTGTGTATCGGCGTCGATGTATTCTAATAACGAGATATTGCTTTCAGTCAGAAATTTAGATTGAACGTTAGGCACAATGGTAATGCTCTTAACTTGCTCAACCGAAAGCTGACTCTCAATCTCAAACGTTCGTATAGACTCGATCACATCGCCAAAAAACTCGACCCGGTAAGGCAGATCATGCGAGAAGGAGAAGATGTCGACAATACCACCGCGGACAGAAAACTGGCCAGGCTCATAAACAAAATCTACGCGGGCAAAATCATAATCAACCAAAAACTCATTAATGAAATCAATGCTCAGCTTATTGCCGACAGATATTTCCAATGTATTTTTTTCAAGCGATGCCCGGTCAATCACCTTTTCGGACAGGGCTTCAGGGTAAGTTACGATGAGTTGGCCAAATTCAGACGAATGGTTGAGCTCGTTTAAAACCTCGGCCCGCGCCAAAACATTGCTGCTATCGGGTTGGGTAAATTCAAAGGGTTTGCGGTATGATGATGGGAAAAGCAGCACCTCTTTGCCGGTCAGGTTTTCCAGATCAGCCTGGAAATAGCCGGCTTCTTCGCGCTCGGGCAGCACAAAAACCATGTGCTTATGCTGCAAAAAGTACAATGCTACCGCCAGGGTTGCATCGCTCGATCCAACCAAACCACGGAGCTGTATTCTTGGATTTTTTGACGCGTTTAATGCCGTAGCCAGCGCCTTTATCCTGTCATCAGCTTTATATCTTTCTAATATATCACGGATGTTCAAAACGGTGCAAAGATAGCTAAAATAGCGGTTTATTTAGCCGACATCTTATTTACAGTATTTCGCCGGGTTTGTTTGTCGCCGGGTACTGACATAGCAGATTTTCGAAGCAATTATTCCTAAAAATATCACCTTTACGAAAACAAAATCAGTACCTTAATACTTTTTATAATAGTTTAAACAACGTATGATATCATTGGTACGTATTTAAATCAGACTCACAACTTTTAACCTAATACTTAATAAGATGAAAAACGCATTGATTTGGGGCTTTGTAATTGGCGTGCTCAGCGCAGCCTGGTTATTTATTACCCATGCTATGGGTTATGACACCTATGAAGATAAAACCGCCCCTTTTGAGTACCTTTCTATTCTAATACCGATCATAGGTTTATTACTGGGCATAAAAAGCTATCGCGATATTGACCTGCATGGCGAAATGGGCTTCCTGGAAGCCTTGGTGCAAAGCTTCAAAATATTACTGTTTGGCGGCATATTAGCCGTATTTGCAGCCATTGTATACATTAATTATATACAACCAATTGACGGTAATTTTATGGCTTTCTCGGGCCGTATGTTTGGTGCGCTGCTGGTTGGTTTATTGTCGGCATTAGGTGTATCTTTGGTACTTGCCAACAAGTCCAACAAAGTTGATTAAGTTTTTAAAAAACAATTTAGAACTTCTTTTCTGGGTAGCCGCCATCATTGCATTGGCGGTTGCAGACCCATCGTTAGAGTCGCAATACACACTATGCCCATTTAAGCTAATGGGCATAACCTGGTGTCCCGGCTGCGGTATCGGGCATGCTATATCATGGCTGCTGCATGGCAACTTAACAAACTCCTGGCATGCGCATTGGCTGGGGGTGCCTGCTCTGATTATGATTGGCTATAGGATAATTACGCTAAGACCTCTTCTTAGGAGAGGTCTTTGAATTGCGCCATTAGCCACCCT
>DATCXS010000280.1:0-10137 GCA_036565645.1 Mucilaginibacter sp. | reverse complement strand
TGGTTTTAATAGCTTGAGAGCCCAGCCAGGCACGTTTAAGCCGACTGCTGAGTCTCAATATAAAGAAAACCTTGTAATTAGGCGTTATTCCATCGATGCGATGCGTGTAGTGTTTAAAAAGCCTTCAAATTATATTGAAGTTAAGCAATACGTTGCTCCGTTTAATTGCATGTCAGCAATCCATAAGTATAACATTTTGGGTAGCCACATCGCATACGCTTTTCTTAAAAAAGATAGCAGTGTAGCTATCGTGTTTGCTTTATTAGAACGCGATACCGCGGATTATCGGAGGACCGCGGCAACCATGAAATTTTTGCACCGTAACTATCGAGGCAGTCCAGATAGTGTGTGGCTTTACAATGCAAGGGGAAGGGCAGACACTACAAGTCATCCCCTACAGTTTTTTTCTCCTGATAGACTGAGAACTTATAACGCAGATTCAGGGGTTGAATTTTTCTTGGACTGTTCAAACCTACTTCTTGATAAATATCAGGTATCGCGGGGGATAGTTTTAGACAAAAAATACCGGGGCATTACTGAAATCTATTATTTCACCCGCGTTGGCAAAAAGGTTGACATGGAGAAAGAAATTGAAAGCACTAAAAAGATGTTTTCATACAAAAAATAATTAATATTTCAAGTCAACCAAGCGATTTGATTTCATGTATGCCAGACGTATGATGCTTAACTGAATTATTGAGCAAGTGTACAGACACTTGCGATGCACAATCGTGAGTGTGGACACTCACAACGCGATATATTCAAGCGTAGACGCTTGAATAGGCGGGAGAATGACGAAGTTGATCCGCAAAGTTTAAAGAACAAGTTGATCCTAATGCCCTCGGCAGAACTTTCGAGAGCACGCGGCGGCTTTCATTGTATGAGCATGCCTTTACATCGAGATTTTATTTAAATTATTTTATGTAAAACATAAAATAATTTTTGTTTTATAACAATATATACTATGTTTGTGTTATTAAAATTAATGTGAACATGAAAACAAATTCGCACTGGGTACTCCAATCAACAAGGGTTATATTAACCATAGTCTGGTATTTAAATATCCTGTTAATTATCATTGGCTTTGCTGCCTTAACTTTGAAACCGCTGAACTGGAAATTTGGTACAGGGAGCTTAAACAACTTCGGCGATTTTAGCACACCTGTAAAATATACCGGACATGGTGCCACTATAAACATGGAGGCGTTAACGCCCGATGCAACTCACATCACCCTTCAGGAAGATCAGTACCTGTTAAAATTTAAATTAAAAACTACCTGGGGAGATTTAGCGTTGAGTTATTTCTTTTTTATTGCGCTTGAAGCATTAATTATGACTATTATCTATCAGCTCCGAAAATTCTTTGATACTATCAAACAGCATACGCCTTTTAGGTATGAAAACATATATCGATTAAAAATAACAGCGTTATGCTTTGCCCTCCTGACAGTTTTAAACGTACTGATAGGCATATCTACCGCAATGATATTAAATAAGCAAGTAAAAAATGCAGATGCTTTACACATAGTATGGTCAGATAGCCTTATCGGGCTTATATTAGGCGCTGTAATTTATATAATGGCTGATGTTTTTAAATATGGCTTTAACCTTCAAAAAGAAAACGAGGAGTTTGTGTAATGGCTATTATAGTAAACCTGGATGTGGAGATGGCCAAAAACAAAATCTCACTAAAAGAACTGGCTGAACGACTGGACATCAGCATGACCAATCTTTCCTTACTAAAAACAGGAAAAGTAAAAGGTGTCCGCTTTGATACGCTTGAAGCATTATGCCGTGAACTGAATTGCAAGCCTGGCGATATTTTAGATTATAAAGCCGGTTAATTAACAATTTCTGAAAGTTATTGTTAAATTGATAGTTATAAAATGCAAGCCACATCCAACCTTTTAATGATACGGCCGGTTAGCTTCGGTTTTAATGAGCAAACAGCAGGCAGCAATGCTTTTCAGAACCAAAGTGCCGACCAGCAAACCGTTCAAACCAAAGCATTGGCCGAATTTGATGGCCTGGTTAAAGTTTTGCGGGATAACGGCGTTTCAGTAACCGTGATTGAGGACACCCCCGAACCGCATACACCCGACTCTATCTTCCCTAACAACTGGATATCATTTCACACCAATGGCGACATATTCACCTATCCCATGCAGGCCGGGAATCGCCGACTGGAACGTCGCGAAGATATCATCCGAAAACTAAAAGACAACTTCACAGTAAAACATGTTATTGACCTGAGCCGTTTTGAACATCAAAATCAATTTCTGGAAGGCACAGGCAGTATGGTTTTAGATCGGAATCATAAAATTATTTACGCCTGCCTGTCGCCGCGTACGCATCAGGAGGTACTGGATACTTTTTGTAAGCAAACCGGCTATAACGCAATAAGTTTTCATGCATTCGACCAAAATGACATTGCCGTTTATCATACTAACGTGATGATGTGCGTGGGCAGCAATTTTGCTGTAATTTGTTTAGATAGCATAACTAATCCATCTGAAAAGGAAAAAGTTACAAACTCCTTAAAAAGCACCGGCAAGCAGATTATCGACATCAGCATTGACCAAATGAATCGCTTTGCCGGTAATATGCTGGAAATAAAAAATGAGAATAACGAAACCTTGATCGTTATGTCTAAAAGCGCATTTGACGCGTTAAACGACAGGCAGAAAGCGGTGCTCTCCTCTTTCGGTAAGCTCATATACGCCGATATCAATACTATTGAAACCAATGGCGGAGGCAGCGCCCGATGTATGATTGCCGAAGTGCATCTTCCGCCAAATGCCGGTACTCAAAACCAGTGATCAAATAAATTACATTCCGACCATAAAATTTCCGCTAACAATTGAGTGTTAATTCCGTTAAAAAATTACATTTTTGCCAAAAATTTATTAAATGCAGAGTTACCAGGAATTTCTTGACTTGAGCGTTGGCTTTCCGCAGGATGGCTTCGAGATCATTGACGACGAATTGTATTTCCATGATCTTAATTTAATGGAGATGATCGAGACGTATGGCACTCCCTTGCGTTTTACCTATCTGCCTATTATAACCAAGAAGATACAGCAGGCCAAGTTGTTGTTCCAGCAGGCTATAATTAAGAACAACTACCGTGGCAGCTATAAATATTGCTATTGTACCAAAAGCTCGCACTTTAAGCATATTGTTGAAGAGTCACTGAAAAACGAAATTCACCTGGAAACGTCATCTGCTTTTGATATGCCGATGATTGATGCTTTGGAGAAAAAGGGCGTAATTACCAAGGAGATGACCGTTATCTGCAACGGCTTCAAGACTTTTCAGTACAAACAGTACATCATTGATATGCTGCACGACGGTTTCCAGAACATTATTCCCGTATTGGATAACAAAGAGGAGTTCAACCTTTACGATGACGAAGTCGAGTTGACGACCCCTTGCAACCTGGGTATCCGTATAGCAGCCGAGGAGCAACCCGACTCGCAGTTCTATACTTCCCGTCTGGGTGTCAGGATGGAGGATATCATTGACTTTTATTATAACAAGATCGAAAGCAATCCTAACTTCCAGGTTAAGCTGCTGCATTTCTTTATCAACTCGGGCATCTCTGATACCCCATACTACTGGAATGAGCTGGAGAAATATGTAACGCTGTATTGCAAGTTCAAAAAGATCAATCCACACCTGGATACGCTGGATATTGGCGGTGGCATGCCGTTCAAGGATTCGCTGGTGTTTGATTTTGATTATGAGTACATGATCAATGAGATTGTAAAGCGGATTAAAGAGATCTGTGCTGAGAACGATACCGTTGAACCGGACATAATTACCGAGTTTGGTAAATACACTGTAGCTGAGGCTTCAGGTATTCTTTATAAAGTACTGGGTCGCAAGCAACAGAACGACCGCGAGCGCTGGCTCATGCTGGATGGCTCATTCATTACCAACCTGCCTGACGTTTGGGCGCTTAACCAGAAATATATACTGCTGCCTATCAATAACTGGGACTCAGAATACGAGCGTGTTAACCTGGGCGGCATAACCTGCGATGGCCAGGACTACTACAACCAGGAAGCCCACATGAACAGCGTGTTTATGCCCAAGACCCGTAAGGTGCAGTACCTGGGTTTCTTCAACACGGGCGCTTACCAGGAAGTGCTGAGCGGTTATGGCGGGATACATCATTGCCTGCTCCCATCGCCTAAGCATGTCATCATCCGGCGTAACCGCGATGAGACCTTTAACTTCGAGGTGTTTGGCGAGGAACAGAATAGCAAGCAGGTACTCAAGATATTAGGATATAATACCTAACATTTAAGTTCATCTGGTTTTAACGGCTGATGTTTGTTCTGCCCTAAATATATGCCCGCCCTTCCGGGCATATATTTACCTGTAACTGACCAACCCACAATCTCTATATCCAATTGAAAGCCGTATCTTTGCGCCCGATATGAGTAAGCACGGAAGAATATTAGTGGCGATGAGCGGTGGCGTGGATAGTTCTGTAGCGGCAGTAATGCTGCATGAACAGGGCTATGAGGTTATCGGGCTTACCATGAAAACCTGGGACTATGCCGCATCCGGCGGAAGCTCAAAGGAGACCGGCTGCTGTAGCTTAGACAGTATCAATGATGCGCGTGCCCTGGCTGTTGGTTATGGCTTCCCCCATTATATATTAGATATCCGCAATGAGTTTGGCGATTTTGTGATCGATAACTTTGTGGACGAATATCTGGCGGGTCGTACCCCCAATCCGTGTGTATTGTGCAACACCCACATTAAATGGGAAGCACTTTTAAAACGTGCCGATAAACTGGATTGCGAGTTTATTGCAACCGGGCATTATGCTAACATCCGTTTACAGGATAACGGCCGTTACGTCATATCCAAAGGTAAAGACGAAAATAAGGATCAATCGTACGTACTTTGGGGCGTATCGCAACAAAACCTGGCTCGTACCAAATTTCCCCTCGGTGGTTTTTCAAAACCCGAAATCAGACAAATGGCTCTGGAAATGGGGCAGATTGAACTGGCCGGGAAAAGCGAAAGCTATGAGATCTGCTTTGTGCCTGATAACGACTACAGAGCCTTCCTAAGACATAAAGTAGAAGATCTGGAACAACGCGTCGCTGGTGGTGATTTTACACTGACAGATGGCACTATAGTAGGTAAACACCAGGGGTATCCTTTTTATACCATCGGTCAACGCCGGGGCCTGGGCATCGCCTTGGGTCAGCCTATGTTTGTGACCCGTATTGACCCCGCTACCAATACCGTGGTTTTAGGTACCGAAGAAGAATTGCAACGCAAACAAGCCTGGGTACGTAACCTTAACCTGGTTAAATACGAAAGTATTACCGAACCACTCCATGCAATTACCAAAATAAGGTACAAAGATGCCGGCGGTGAAAGCAGCATAGTGCAAATGGGCGAACACATGAAAGTAGACTTTACTCACACGGTATCGGGCATTGCCCCTGGTCAGTCGGCCGTATTTTATGAGGGTAATGACCTATTGGGCGGTGGCTTTTTAATGTGATTTGTTGGTGAGTAGATAATTAGGTGGTTTGGTGAGAGGGTATGAAACGACATTCGCTAATTAACTAATCAACCGCTTAACTAAGTCACAACCATTCGCTTAACCAACTCAATCAACCCCATCAACCCAAATTAAGCTCGCTTAAAATTTGCGTTTCGCCTACTTTATCCTTTATTTGCAAAAAATAACTATACTAAATGGCTAAAAATTTACTCATAGTAGAATCACCCGCGAAAGCTAAAACTATAGAAGGATACCTGGGCAAAGACTTCACCGTAAAGTCGAGTTATGGCCATATTCGCGACCTGGTAAAGTCTGAAGATGCCATTGATATAGCCAATAATTTCAAACAAACTTATGAGGTGCCTGCCGACAAAAAGCAGGTGGTTAGCGAGTTAAAAAAATTAGCCAAAGAAGCCGAAATGGTATGGTTAGCATCGGATGAGGACCGTGAGGGTGAAGCCATATCGTGGCACTTATTTGATACCTTAAATTTAAAGGAAGCCAATACTAAACGCATTGTTTTTCATGAAATTACCAAGCCCGCTATTATGGCGGCTATTGAGAATCCGCGTAAAATAGATTATAACCTGGTAAATGCCCAACAGGCACGCCGGGTGTTAGACAGGTTGGTAGGCTTTGAGCTTTCGCCCGTTTTATGGAAAAAAGTAAAGCCATCGTTGTCTGCCGGTCGTGTACAATCTGTAGCGGTGCGTATTATTGTTGAGCGCGAGCGCGAGATCAACAAATTCCAATCAGAAGCTACCTTTAGAATCATAGCAATATTTGGTAAGGGCAGACAGGCATTTAAAGCTGAATTAGCTGAACGTTATAGCAAGCAAGAAGATGCTGAAAAGTTTTTGCAGGACTGCATTGGTGCCGATTTCAATGTTAATTCGTTAGAAACCAGACCAACCAAGCGCTCTCCTGCTGCGCCGTTTACAACATCAACCCTGCAACAGGAAGCCAGCCGTAAGTTAGGCTACTCGGTATCGCGTACCATGCAGATAGCACAGAAGCTATATGAGTCCGGGCATATTACTTATATGCGTACCGACTCCGTAAATCTTTCTGAAACCGCATTATCGGCAGCAGCAAATGAGATCACTACCGCCTATGGTAATCAATACTATCAGCATCGAAAATATAAAACCAAATCTGCGGGTGCCCAAGAGGCTCACGAAGCTATTCGCCCTACGTATTTTAGCAACCATACCATCGACGGTGATAACGGTGAAAAACGTTTGTATGAGCTGATCTGGAAACGTGCCATAGCTTCGCAAATGAGCGAGGCGCAGTTTGAAAAAACTACGGCGAAGATAGGTATATCAACCCGTAAAGAAGAGCTGGTTGCTAATGGCGAGGTAATGAAATTCGACGGTTTTCTTAAAGTTTACCTGGAATCGAACGACGAAGATGATGATGCGCAACGGGATGACGACAATGCCGTATTACCCCCGTTGACCAAAGGACAGCGGTTAGATATGGAGGAAATGTCTGCTACCGAACGATTCTCGCGTCCACCGGCAAGATACACAGAGGCCAGTTTGGTTAAGAAATTAGAAGAGTTAGGTATAGGCCGACCGTCAACCTACGCCCCTACCATATCTACCATACAAAACCGTGGTTATGTAGTTAAAGAGGAACGCGAAGGCAAACAAAGAAAATTCAGGGTACTTACACTTAAGGCGGGAAACATTGCAAAAGAAGAACGCGCTGAAAACACCGGCGCCGAGCGCGGTAAACTATTCCCGACCGATATTGGTGCGGTTGTGAACGATTTCCTGGTACAGCATTTTCAAGGTATTGTCGACTTTAATTTCACTGCTAATGTGGAGAAACAGTTTGATGAGATTGCAGCAGGCCTGGAAGATTGGACCAATATGATCGGCAATTTTTATAAGCCGTTCCATGCCGATGTGCAAAGCACTATGGAGACTGCCGATAAGGCGACCGGTATACGCGATTTAGGCATACACCCGCAAACGGGCGAAAAGATCTCGGTGCGTATTGGCCGTTACGGGCCGTTTGTACAAATTGGCGAAAACCCAAGCGACGATAATAAGGAGTATAAACCACAATATGCCAGCTTGCGCAACGGCCAAAGTATTGAAACTATTACTTTAGAAGAAGCGTTAGAGCTTTTCAAATTACCTAAAGTTGTTGGTGAGTTTGAAGGTAAGCAAATGAAAGTGGCCATTGGACGTTTCGGGCCGTATATCAGTCATAATAGCGCGTTCGTGTCTTTGCCGAAAGAAATTGATCCGTTGGATGTTACCGAAGAGCAGGCTATTGAGTTAATACAAGAAAAGCGTAAAAAAGATGCCGAAAAGCTAATCAAATCATTCGAAGAAGATGCAACTGTCAAAGTGTTAAACGGCCGTTGGGGACCTTATATCGAGTTTGGTAAACAGAACGTCAAGATCCCGAAAGATAAAGACCCGCAAACACTCACTTACGACGACTGTAAAGCTTTAGCCGCAGCGGATAGCAAAGCGCCTAAAAAAGGCGGTAAGAAATTTGCTAAGAAGAAGTGAGTGGTTTATTGGGTTGATTAGGTGAATGGTTTTTCATTTAACTACTCACCAATCAACTCAGTCAACTTAATCAACTAACAATGATCAGAAATCTCCCCGAAAATACTGTGACCGATATTGCCGTGGCTGTGGCTTTGGAGGGCGAGAATATACAGAGCAAGGTATTTCATGTATATCTTATTAATTTAAAAAACCAGCCAATTGAAAATGTGCTTATCACCTCGAAAGGTTATGGTGAACGCGATGGCGAGCAGGTAAAAACATCTACATTACGCCACATGTTTCCGTCGGTCGACGCCAATTCAAGCAAACAAATTGAATTAATAGACGAGCAAACTTTTGGGTTAAGTAACGAATATTGGGTAAGCTATTATATTGGAAACCAAATATTTGATAAGAAGTTTATTTTTCTGCCCGAAAGTATTGTCGATGCTAACTTTATTAAGCTGCCAATAGTGAACAAGCCGGGAGTGATGATTGGATAATGCCCAATTTGCATTGCTGACAAATTATTATTAATTATCTCAAATACACATAAGTAATACCATCGCCGCCACGGTCGGCGTGTTCATCTTCCAGGCGGTCTACCTGGTCATATTTCTTCAGGTATTGGCGGATCATTTTTCGCAGGATGCCGTCCCCTTTTCCGTGGATGATCCTGATATTTCCGTAGCCCATCATCACCGCTCTGTCAAATAGCCGTTCAATAGCCGCAAGCGCATCTTCGGTACGCATACCACGCACATCAATCTCCGGACTAAAGCTGGCTATGTCGCCCGTATTTGCGGCAAAATTGCGTCTAACTTCTTTCGGCACCGCCGACTTAGATACTTTCTGGACCCGTTTTCGTTTGGCAACGGTACGCAGATCGCCAATAGCAATAATTATCGTATCCTTAACAATTTCTATAACCTGGCCTGCAGTTTCGGAGTCGGTTAGTTTTACCCAGTCGCCCACCTTTAGTTCTTCATCTGCCGGATGCTTTTTAGTTGATTCGGGCTTAATGGTATTCCTCTGCAATTCGCGGGTCAGATTTTCGCGCAGATCGCGGGTTTTTTCCTTATCAGCGTTGTTGCTTTTTATCTCGGCTATAGTATTCTCAACCAGTTTATTGGCATTTAGGATAATGTTCCTGGCTTCCTCTTTAGCTTCGCGGATCAGAACCTTTTTATTTTCATCGAGATAGCTTTTTAGTTTTTCGTTTTCGGCCAGTAAAGCATCTACCTGGCGTTGCTGTTTGTCCAGTTTAACCCGGGTATCCAATATCTCTTTCTTTTCGCGCTCAAGGCCAATAAGCAGGGTATCTACATTCTTTTGCCCGGCGCTGATCTTGTTTTTAGCCAAATTTAATACCTGTTGCGGCAAGCCTATTTTTTGGGCTATCTCAAACGCGTATGAACTACCCGGCTTACCCACTTCAAGCATGTACAGCGGCTGCATCTCTACGTTATTAAATAGCATCGAAGCATTCTCGATACCCGCAGTATTACCGGCAAATATTTTAAGGTTGGAGTAATGCGTGGTCACCATCCCCTTAACTTTTTTATGGTTCAATGATTCCAGCACGGCCTCGGCTATTGGTCCGCCAAACTGCGGGTCGGTACCGGTACCAAATTCGTCAATCAATATCAGCGACTTGCCGTTGGCACTCTCTACAAACTGTTTCATTTTTGAGAGATGCGCACTGTAGGTACTCAAATCACTTTCGATAGATTGGTCATCGCCAATATCTACAAAAAACTGCCTGAACACCCCTACTACGGTAGTTTCATCGGCAGGGATCAACAAACCTGCCTGAACCATGATCTGCAGCAAACCCACCGTTTTCATACAAACCGATTTACCGCCGGCATTTGGGCCTGATACTACCACAATGCGGGTTTGCTCATCTATTTGCACATTCAATGGAACGACAATCTTTTGCTCCTTTTTAAAATTGAGGAACAGCAGCGGATGACGCGCGTTAATTAGCTTTAGTCGCGGCTCGTTCACTACCTGTGGCAGTTCGCCTTCAATATCAATGGCAAACAGCGCTTTGGCACGCACAAAATCCAGCTTCGTAAGCAA
>DATCXS010000323.1:0-5098 GCA_036565645.1 Mucilaginibacter sp. | reverse complement strand
CCGGTTTAACATTCGATTTGCCGATCATCTATCCATTATCGTTTGCGCCCGAGGTTTTGTATTCACAAAAAGGCTATGAAGCAACTACAGCAGATGGTACTTTTACCCAGCGCACTCATTTTATCGATATTCCGTTATTGGCAAAATTCAGGGTAGGGCCTGTATTTAATTTTTATGTTGGCCCGCAGCTGTCATACCTGCTATCCACCACTAATACTTATGACAATGGCTTTGTTATCTCGAGCGAACAGTATTACGAAAACAACAACGGTCACAAATCATTTTTGGATGGCGTAATTGGCGTAAGCTTTGATCTCAACAGGTCTGTAGATCTGCATGCCCGCTACACCATTGATTTGGAAAAAACTGATGATTATGGCAATACCTATGTACCTAACTACCGCAACCAGGTTTGGCAGTTTGGCATAGGTTTCAGATTGAATTAATAAACTATATTTCAGATCATCCTGAACTTGTTCAGCATCCTGATGTATAACTCAATTTTAAACAAGAAAGCCGGATCAATTGATCCGGCTTTCTTGTAAAGTATTTAGGATTAATAAGAGTTCTCTCTGGAGTTGCTGCCGTAGTTATCGTTTCTGCTACGGTCTTTATTATCGTTGTCATAGCTGCGCTCCCGGCTTTGGTAGCCGCTATTTCTATCGCGATTATAACCACCGCCACTGTTGCTGCTGCGATAACCGCCACCGCCGCTGTTGCGATTGTAACCGCCACCGCTATTACCACGGTAACCACCACCGCCCGAGCGCTCGGTTCTTTCTTTTTCTTTAGCCTGGCTTACCGCAATTTCCTTATCCAGGATGGATTTGCCATCAAGATTGGTAATTGCATTCTGAGCTTCGGTCTCATCAGGCATTTCAACAAATGCGTAGCATTTGCTACGGCCGGTTTCACGATCCATAATTACGTTAGCCGAACTTACATCGCCGTAAGGAGTAAATAATTCGGAAACGTCAGCTGACTGATACTGGTGAGGCAGCTTAGCGACAAAAATTTTCATTTAAAAATAAGTTAAGAGTGTGTTTAGTTTATAAAAGTATATATATGGATCGATAAAAATACATCAAAAGAATGTCTTTTACCAACACGTATCTGAAAGCATAACAAAGCTTTACAGACATTGTTTGCAGTTTTTTTAAATGAAAAATGGAGTAGTTTTTAAGATATCAGGCCGTTAACTTTTTCAACCAGTTCTGTCAGGTCAAATGGTTTATTGATGATGGCATCGCAACCGTAACCGTACAACTCGTCGTCGTGGTTAATGTAAGCCGAAAATATAATAACCGGAATATCCTTATAGTTGGGGTGACATTTAATTTGCTTGCATAGTTCGCCGCCATTTACACCGGCAACGCGGTAATCAAGAATAACCAGGGCTGGCGAAAATTCTTCCAGCATTGGCATTACTTCATCACTTAACGACGTGCTTTTCACGTCAAACTTTTCGTACGAAAGGGTTTCGTGAACGATCTCCAGGATATCCTGATTATCATCTAATATTAAAATTCGTTTTGACATGAATCGGCGTTAATCACTTCGAAAAACTTAAAAAGTGGTAATTAGTTAGTACTTAAAAGGAACGAAGAGTTGCGAATTGAAACCTTTTTTGAATTGTTTGTAACCAAAGATACTTTAAATTTTTAATATAAAAAGTTAATTAACAATAAAATAATTCGGTTTCATCACATTGATAGCAATGGTGCCCTGTGGGCATCCAGAGGGCGTTTTTATTTAAAATGCTTCACCCAAATTAAGCATAATGGCCCGGTAATCGCGACTGCAGCCATAATCAATTCCGATATTGGTTCCTGATTTTTTGTTAAACTTAATACGCAGGCCCGCGCCGCCCGCGGGGTTCCAATACTTAAAATGGCGGCTGTTGATCTGGCTGGCCGAGTTAACGTTGGCAAAGGCTACAAAACCCAGTAAGCCGTTATCGGTAATATCGCAGCGGTACTCAGTTTCAAAGTATATCAGGCTTTCGCCGCGATAGCGGTTTTGGGCAATGCCACGGCCCGAACGCTGATACGGGTCCATGCCTATAGATGGTAAACTTAAATAAGGTGTACCTGACGATAGCGAAGTCCAGTAGTAAGTCCAAAAAGCCAGCATGTTTTTGGAGCCTGAAGACGACAGCGACAGGTATTTCCTCAAATCAACATACAACGACTGCCAGTTATCATTGCTTCCAAAAAATGATGAGCTATAGCGGTAAATAAGGTTGCCATACCAACCGGGTAGTGGATCGAGCAGGTTGTTGCGTGTATCATACAATAAGTTAAGGCTTGGCCCTGATGAGAGTGAATTTTGATGCGGCGCAGTACCAAATTTATAGTTGGTAAATTCGGCAAGCGTTTTGGGTGTGCCATCATCGCTCTCAATATCTATGTAATAATCCATGTTATAACCTATGCCTGCAAAAAAGTAAGGTGTAATACGTTTAAGCGCACTTTGATAAAATCGGAAATAAACATAGTTTACCAAAAATTTATTACTTGCAGGCTGGCCGCCACCCAGGCCCCAGGTGTATTGGGGGTATTTGAGCACCCGCGTGTCGCCCTGTATGTTGTAGCTGTTATTATTGAGCCAGATATTAGAATGGATTGGTAAACCGTACCTGCCTTTAAAATTAAAGTAAGGCGCAAATGTAGCTGTAGACATATGTGTGCCTGATGGGGCGCCCAGGTAAAAACCAGCAGTGGTCGACGTGATCAGCATACGGTGATCATTAATACCCGAAGCCGATATGGGCAGTATAGAAAAGTAAACTTTCTTTTTCTCCTGCGGGGATATTTTACGTGGTTCGATTTTTACAAAAGACCGCACTATGTCAATCAAATCCTTTTTCACAATAGTATCTATTGGGCGATACTTTGCAGAGCTACGATACTTTGCAGAGTTGTTATCATCTTGCGCCATCAGCAAAAAAGGTAATAAACAAAATATGCCTGTAAGTAACGTTTTTACCATCTATTAATCAACGTAGTTTTAAGAGCTTTTAATATACTAAAAATACTAAAGCCCGCAATATCAATTACGGGCTTCAGGGCTTAATCAAAGTTATTTCTTTGTTGGCTTTTTATAAACATAAGCATTGGGGTAATGCCCGTGCTTATGATAATAAGCACGACGATAAGCTGCTCTTTTCTTTTTCTCGACCGCTTTGCGATGCTCATTACCGATGATATAACCACCACCGGCACCAATAGCGCCGCCTATTAACGCACCGCCGACATTATGGCCAATAATGCCGCCTACTACGGCGCCGCCCGCACCGCCAATAATAGCTCCCTTGCCCTGCGAACTGATGGGTTTATGTGGTTTTGACTGTGCCTGGGCAAAATTGACAGATGTTATTAAAAATGTGGTTATAATACCTGTATATATCATCAATTTTTTCATAATAAATAATATTAGTTATCAGCCATAAATCAAATAGTACGCCAAATATTCGTGTAAGCGATACAAAAGCTAACCACTGTTAAGCTTGTATGGTTTAATGGTCATATTACCAACAGTTATTCAAAAATTAATTAGTAAACCACATCTTTGCCCAAAATTAGGGAACAGTAACCTGCATTGCTATACATGACAAAAAAACGTTATTTCTTTACGGTATTGATATTAGGCTCGCTTACAGCTTTGGGGCCTTTTTCGATAGATATGTATCTGCCGGGTTTTCCGGCTATTGCCAGGTCGTTCCATACCACTACGGCCGAGATTTCATTGTCGCTGTCGAGTTTCTTTATCGGGCTGGCCGCAGGGCAATTGCTGTATGGCCCGCTATTGGACAGGTTTGGCCGGAAAAAACCCTTGTATGTGGGTTTAGTGGTTTACCTGATCACATCTGCCGGTTGTTATTTTTGCAACGATATAGATACACTTATTATCTTACGTTTTGCACAGGCAGTAGGTGCATGTGCAGCCAGCGTGGCATCAATGACTATGGTGCGTGATATCTTTCCTTTAGATCAGAACGCCAGGATATTTGCCCTGCTGATATTGATCCTGGGTGCATCGCCAATGATAGCACCGACTATGGGTGGCTACATTACCGAAGCCTGGGGGTGGCATTTGATATTTGTAGTGTTGGGCGGTATGGCACTGGTTATTTTGCTTACGGTGATCTTCTTCCTGCCCGAGAGTTACCGGCCTAATCCAAATTATTCGTTAAAACCAGGCCCCATTATCAATAGCTTTCTGACAGTGATCAGGGAGCCGCAGTTTTATACTTATGCCTTTGTCGGTGCTTTCTCTTTTGCCAGTTTGTTTGTGTATGTGTCGGCTTCGCCGATTGTTTTTATGGAGGTTTTTAAAGTAAGTGCCAAAACTTACGGCTGGATCTTCGCCGCGCTTTCTGTCGGCTTTATCGGGGCGAGCCAGGTAAACAACTTGTTGCTTAAAAAGTATCAAAGCGAGCAGATAGTCCTGGTGGCTTTGTCGGTGCAGGTAGTTACGGCTTTGGTGTTTGTAATTGGCAGTTTATATAACTGGTACGGACTGGGCGGCACCATTGGCATTACCTTTATCATGCTTTGCTGCGTAGGTACGGTTAGCCCGAATGCTTCTGCGTTGTCGCTGGCACCATTTGAGTATAACGCCGGTACTGCCTCTGCCTTGCTGGGTGCCATGCAATTGGGTTTAGGTGCGCTCATGACGCTCGGCATCGGCCTGTTTAAAGACAGTTCATCATTACCTATGGCAGGTATTATGGAAACCACAGCGCTGATTGGACTACTTATACTGGTTTTCGGTCGCAAGCGGATTGTGAACAAGATTGAAGTGAGCGGGAATGCCGTTGCCGGTATGGCACATTAGCGTGAGTGATCCACTGCGTGCATGTGTATCACCCTGGATCACTATAAAGATATAAACTATTGATAATTAAGTAATTAGGTATTTTTATTGTGAAAAGTGAATCACTTTGGATCACTTTTTATGACTTATAAGTTAGTTTTTTGGATCACTGTTTGAACATAGGCCAGTGGGGAGATTTGCAATCCGCGTACAGGGATTACAAATCCTCACAAAGGAAGTCCGGGATTATAAATCCGCACTAACATAAGATCCGCGTACA
>DATCXS010000308.1:0-11273 GCA_036565645.1 Mucilaginibacter sp. | reverse complement strand
TACTTTCGTATCGAGCTGCCGAAAAAAGCGTACCGCGATTTTGTATCCGATTATCCGTTTACGTTTAAATATCCGACCTATGCCGTCATACAAAAGGATACACAAACGCGTATTCCGGCCAGGCTGGTTACCATGACCCACCTGCTCAACATGAAGTTTCCGCAGTTTGACGGCACTTTACATTTGAGCTATGAAACTATTACCTCAAAAAAAGTATTTAATGAGTTGGTGGAAGATGCCCACCGCTTTGCGTTTAAAAACACGGTAAAAGCCACCGACATTGAGCAACGAAACATCAGCATACCGGCCAATAAGGTGTATTGTGTTTATTATGCAATCGGCGGTAATTCGGCATCATCGGTTCAATTTTATTTGACCGATAGCGTTAAAAATTATCTGCGCGGCGCACTGTATTTTAATACCGTACCGCGCCTCGATTCTATCCAGCCGGTATTGAATTTTGTCAAAAAGGATATCGATGTAATGATAGGCAGCTTTAAATGGAAGTGATATCCGAAATCCAAAATAAAACATGTCTTTAGTAAAAGCATTCCTTAATAATCCTTTCCAGGAAAACACTTATATTTTATATGATGAAACCGGCGAATGTGCCATCATCGACCCCGGAATGGAAAATGCCGCCGAACAAAATGCGGTGGTTAATTTTATTAAAAGCAATAACCTGAAACCGGTTTTGCTGCTCAACACCCATTGCCACATTGACCATATTTTAGGCAACAAGTTTGTGTTTGACATGTACGGCCTGAAACCACAGTTTCATCGCGGCGAACTGCATTTGCTGGAAGCAGGTATAGCTTACGCGCCGCAGTTTGGTTTGCACTACGAGCCATCGCCGGTGCCTGATGTGTTTTTGGGCGAAACAGGCACAGTAAGCTTTGGCAATACTACTTTAAGCCTGATCTTTGCGCCGGGCCATTCGCCGGCACATTTATGCTTTTATGATGAAAAAGATAACTTCCTCATGGGTGGCGATGTGCTGTTTAGCGGTAGCATCGGTCGTACAGATTTGCCCGGCGGCGACTTTAAAACATTGATCGCCAATATTGAACAAAAGCTGCTGGTATTGCCCGGCGATTGCCGCGTTTATCCGGGGCATGGTCCGGATACTACCATCGGTCAGGAAAAACTGACCAATCCTTTTTTAGTGTAATACACCGGGGGCGTAATGCCTTTTATGTATTTTTACCGGTACCAAGCGTTATTGATAGACAGACAGATCAGGCACATACATGAACACCTCTATTTACATAGCCCGCCGCTACCTGCTTTCGGGTAAGAAAATGCACACGGTGAATATTATTTCGGGGATATCTATGTTGGGTGTGCTTATTGGTACCGCCGCAATGATCATTTTGCTTTCAGTATTCAACGGGTTGGAAAAGGTGATTGTATCCCTGAACAGCAATTTTTCGCCCGACCTGAAAATTGAAGCACGATTGGGTAAAACATTCGACCCGCATACCCCTTATTTTAGTCGCCTGCATAAAGATGCCCGTGTGTTTTCATTTACAGAGGTATTGCAGGATAAAGTGGTTATGCAATACCGCGACAAAACGTATATAGGCCGCATAAAAGGGGTAAGCGATGACTTTTTAAAAAATCGCCACCTGGACAGTACCATTCTTGAAGGTGAGTTTTCTTTGCATGATAACAAAACCCCAATGGCGGTGATTGGGGTCATTGTGCATAATAATCTTATGGTCAATGTGGGCAATTTCGATTACCCTATGCAGATCTTTTCGCCTCGCCGGGTTAAGGTAAACTCCATTAATCCGGGTGATGAATTTATAACGCGAAACATTTATCCATCGGGCGTATTCTCCATCCAGCAGGAAGATGATGACACCATGATTGTCCCTATAGAATTTACGCGCGGGTTATTTGAGCAACCGGTAGCGGTGTCATCTATTGATATCAACCTGAAACAAGGTCTTGATGTGCCGGCCGTACAAGCTGAGTTGCAAGAACAAATAGGTAAAGATTTTACAGTTAAAACCAGGCAGGAACAAAATACTACTTTATACCACACGCTCACGTACGAGAAATGGGCCGTTTTTATGATCCTTGCTTTTGTGGTGGTAATAGCGGCGTTTAATATCATTGGTTCGTTAACCATTTTGGTTATTGATAAGCGTAAGGATATAGCCATACTAACCAGCCTGGGTGCGGGTAAAAAGCTAATTCAGGGTGTTTTCTTTTTTGAAGGATTGATGATTTCGTTGATCGGCTGCTTATTGGGTATTGTGTTAGGGTGGGTATTTTGTATCTTGCAACAAACCTATGGCCTGATACAGGTTGGCGGCATGAATGTGCCCAACAATGCCTACCCCGTTAGTATAAAGGGGGGCGACTTTGTGCTGGTATTTTTTACGGTACTGGCAATTGCGGTAGTTGCGTCTGGTATTAGCGCCAGGCTAAGCGTTAAAGGCTTGGAGGATATTAAACAGGATTTGTAATTTGCTCAATATGCGGTTAAACAAAACATCCGGTGTTTTATTATTACTGGCGATGACAGCACTTACCGCTTGCAGGTATAAAGACAGGAAAGCAGAAGCAAGCGCGGCCATAATTTTCAAAGGCTTATACAGCTTTGCGCCGGGCGCCAAATTGTTTCAATTTTGCGGTAAGCAAAACCAGTTTTGGGCTGTTGATAGTTCTGCGCAACTGGAGTTAAAATACACGCAGTTAATTAGCTTTGAGCAGTCGGGCACGCAGGTGTATGCAGAGGTTGAAGGTTATAAAACCAAATCGGCAGCCAATGGCGACGCTGCGGCTTACGACAGTACATTTGTCATTAAAAAAGTAATAAAAATAACTAAAGATATACCTGCCGGTTGCAAGTAGAATTTTTAGTGATATATTGTTCAACGATTAGATTTTTCAAACTCAATTGCCTGTTTGGCGTTAAATAAATATCACCTATGGAATCAAAGCGTCAACAAAAATTTGCCGGAGTAATACAAGAGGACCTTGCTGCTATTTTTCAGCGCGAAGGCATGAACTATTTACCCAACACCCTGGTTACTATAACCAAGGTAAGGGTTACACCCGACCTGGCAATTGCAAGGGTGTTTTTAAGTTTCTTTAACAATACTAACGCGGGGCAGGCGCTGCAAACTGTTAAGCAGCATGCATCAGAGATCAGGTATAAATTGGGCGGGCGTATTAAAGACCAGGTAAGGGTTATCCCCCAACTGGAGTTTTTTGTTGACGATACCAATGAGTACGTCGACCGGATGGAGAAGATCTTCGACAAAATACATCGCGAAGAAAAACAATCCGGCGAAGAGTAATCACTCCCAAACTTTCATGAACCGTACCGATCAACTTATTGCCTGGATCAATGCAAATCCATCTGCTGTGGGCAAAGTTGTGGATTATGACGCAGCAAAAGACAGGCTCTATACGTTCGATTTTACACCGGCTGATACCGGGCTGGATATTGATGCGATAACCGACAGTGCATACTTTAGCCGGTGGATAGGTAATAAACTTAAAGAAACTAACAGCCGCTATGGTATAGGCGGATACCTGGAACACCGCAGGTTGTACGCGCGCAGCCCGTTATTTGATACGGGCGACGAACCCCGTCGCTTACATTTGGGCATTGACATATGGGCAGAAGCAGGTGTACCGGTTTATGCCCCGTTGGATGGTACGGTACACAGCTTTCAGGACAATCATAATTTTGGCGATTACGGCCCGACGATTATCCTGCAGCATAACCTTGGCGGACTAACGCTATATAGCCTTTACGGCCATCTAAGCCGCGAAAGTTTGAATGGTCTTGCTATGGGTCGGCCCATCGCCAAAAATCAAAAGATCGCCGAATTAGGAAACAGCGCAGAAAACGGTCATTGGCCGCCGCATCTGCATTTTCAATTAATGTTTGATATGGAAGGATGGGTAGGCGATTATCCCGGCGTGGCCCGGTTTTCTGAAAAAGAAAAGCATCTCCAAAATATTCCCGACCCGAATTTGATATTGAAATTCCCCTGTCCGTAGACTTAATGTATTGCGTCTATGGGGGGTATTTTAAGATTCGGTTCTATCAATATTCTGTACGGTGTTATTATGGCCTTTATGCGGCCAAACAAACCCACACGGGTACTGTTAAACAAAAATCAAAACAAGAATAAACTATGCGATGGTTTGGCGGTAGCGAGAGTAACGATTATGAAGAAGGCAGCAGTAGCAGCGGTGGCCGCGGATTGCTGTTTGGCGGCGGCATTGTCGGGTTAATTGGTGCCGTTATTTATATCTTCACCGGTATTAATCCGGCGCAGTTGTTAAGCACCGGAAACTCGCCAAATTCGCAGCAGATCAATACCATTCCCGGAGGCGGCGAAAGCCGCGAAAAACAATTTGCCCGCGTTGTCTTTCAAGGGACGACTATAGTTTGGGATAGTATCTTCCAAAGCATGGGCAAAACGTATCAGCACCCTATATTACATACGTTTACTGATGCGGTAGATGCCGCAGGTTGCGGCTACGCCACTTCGGCCACGGGGCCGTTTTATTGCCCTGCGGATGGCCGCGTGTACCTCGACCTTTCTTTCTTTGACGAACTGGAAGATCGTTTTGGTGCTGCCGGCGAATCGGCGCGGGCTTATGTGATAGCGCACGAGGTTGGTCATCACATTCAAAACCTGTTGGGTGTATCACAGCAAATGGACGAAGCCCGGCAAAATATGAGCGAGCGCGATTACAATAAGCTGTCGGTAAAACTGGAATTACAGGCTGATTTTTATGCCGGGGTATGGGCGCATTATGAGGCGCTGAATCATTATAACAACATCGTGATTGAGCGGGCGGATATCGACTCGGCACTGAATGCTGCGCACCAGATAGGCGATGATCGCCTGCAGCAAAAATACCAGGGCCGGGTAACTCCCGATAGTTTTACGCACGGCACCAGCGCACAACGGGCTTACTGGTTTAAAAAAGGGTATGATACCGGCGATATTAAACAAGGCGATACGTTTGCAAACACAGCGATTAAGGACGACCTATTTAACCAATAATTGGATTGGTTTAACCAGGAGATACGGCCTGCAAGTAATAATTTTTAGGTATTTAGCACGGCAATAAGCCTAATACCATAATTTAGCTAAATGGTAAAATACAAAAAGCACTCATCTGTTTACATTTTGTTATCGGCCATCGGCATGTTGCTGGCGGCTTGCTCGCCTAAAGTGAATACTACCGGCGCAAACAAACCGGTAATACGCGGCCCGCATTTTACTTCAGATAGCATTTACACCGCTAAAACCGACTCGCTATTGAACTGGGTTAAGCAACAGCAACCTGCGGTATTAATGGACAGCACAGGTTTAATTACTACGCCGTCTGAATGGGTTGGGTCTGTGAATTTTGGAATCCGCAAGGCTAACTATGTCATTATCCATTTTACCGCGCAGGATTCGGTACAACAGACCATCCGCACTTTCACCATAAAAAGAACCGAAGTAAGTGCCCACTATGTGGTGGGTAAGGACGGCAAGGTTTACCACATGGTGAATGATTATCTGCGATCAAACCATGCCGGTTTGGGTAAATGGGGCAGTGTTACGGATATGAATAGTATATCCTTAGGTATTGAGGTGGACAACAATGGCTCTGAACCGTTCACCGATGCGCAGATCAAAAGCCTTCTGCTTCTGCTTGCTCAACTTAAAAAAGCTTATAACATCCCGACAGCTAATTTCATTGGTCATCAGGATTTTGCACCTAAACGCAAGCCCGATCCCGGTCCGCTGTTTCCCTGGAAGCTGTTGGCGCAAAATGGCTTTGGCTACTGGAGCGATGACATATTGGAACTGGCCCCCGAAAACTTTGATTATAAGACTGCGCTGAGGCTGATCGGCTATGATACCTCTAATTTGAACGCCGCCGTCATAGCATTTAAACGCCACTTTGTACAAGACAACAGCACCGCCCAATTAAGTCAGTTGGATTTGAATGTGCTGTATAATGTGTATCAGAAGTATTAACCCCTAACCCCCTGAAGGGGGAATAATGGCAATCTGTCGACCGCGGGAGAAATATATACAGGCTCAACTGATGTATAGATCTCTCCCGTTGGTGGCCGATGATGGTTTTTGTGCTTTACTGATCGGAGTGTGACCGTTATGCTCCCCCTTTAGGGGGCTGGGAGGCGACCTTCCAGCCGTCCTTCAGCGTCACTGTACGGTTAAACACCAGCTTGTCGGCGGTTGAATGCTTATCCAACGTGAAATATCCTTTGCGGATAAACTGATAACCCTTGCCCGGAACGGCATTAGCCAGGTCGGGTTCGATATAGACATTCGGCAATATATGTAAGCTCTCCGGGTTCAGATATTCCTTAAAGTCGCCTTCTTCGTTTGATGGATCTTCTACCTTAAACAGGCGGTCGTATAACCTTACTTCGGCGGTTTTAGTATGTGCCGCACTTACCCAGTGAATGGTTCCTTTTACATGGATACCGCTGGTATCGCTGCCTGATTTTGATTCGGGGATGTACGTACAGTAAATCTCTGTAACGTTGCCATCTGCATCTTTCTTAAAGTCTTCGCATTTTACAATATAAGCGTTCTTTAAGCGCGCCATCAGCCCCACACCCAGACGGAAGAATTTCTTTGGCGGTTCTTCCATAAAGTCGTCGCGCTCTATCCACAGCTCTTTGCCGAACGGGATATCGCGGCCACCGTCGCCACTCTCAACCTCCGGATTATTTTCACCATGCAGGGTCTCCGTTTGCCCTTCAGGATAATTGGTGATGATGAGTTTGATGGGGTCCAGCACAGCCATACGGCGCCATGCCGTTTTATTCAGATCCTCGCGGATACAGAACTCCAGCAGGCTTACGTCGATCATATTGTCGCGTTTAGCTACCCCAATGCGCTCGCAAAACTCACGGATTGATGCGGCGGTATAACCACGGCGGCGCAGTCCGCTTATAGTGGGCATACGCGGGTCATCCCAGCTTTCAACGTGCCCGTCGGTTACCAATTGCATTAGCTTGCGCTTGCTCATTACCGTGTAGGTCATGTTCAGCCGGGCAAACTCATATTGTTTTGAGGGGAATATGTCCAGTTCTTTGATAAACAGATCATACAACGGCCTGTGCGGAACAAACTCCAGCGTACAGATTGAGTGCGTAATATGCTCAATAGCGTCCGACTGCCCGTGTGCAAAATCATACATCGGGTAAATGCACCAGGCATTCCCGGTACGGTGATGATGTGCGTGTTTAATGCGGTACATCAGCGGATCGCGCAACAACATATTTGGCGATGCCAGGTCTAACTTTGCGCGCAACACTTTCTCGCCATCCTGGTACTTACCGGCTTTCATATCGGCAAACAGCTGCAGGTTTTCCTCTACGCTGCGGCTGCGGTATTGATTAGGTATCCCTGGTTCGGTCGGGGTGCCTTTTTGCGCAGCAATTTCTTCGGATGTACTGTCATCTACATAAGCCAGCCCTTTTTTTATCAGCCGAACGGCGAAATTATATAACTGCTCAAAATGATCAGAAGCATACACTTCGTCGGCCCAATCAAAACCTAACCATTTAACATCTTCCTTAATACTGTCAACATATTCGGTCTCTTCTTTAGCCGGATTGGTGTCGTCAAAGCGCAGGTTAGTTTGGCCATTGTATCTTTGTGCCAGCCCGAAATTTAAACAGATAGACTTGGCATGACCAATGTGCAGATAGCCGTTAGGCTCGGGTGGGAAACGGGTTAAAACCCGGCCGTCGTTGGTGCCTTTAGCTATATCTTCCTCAACTATTTCCTCAATAAAATTTAATGATCTCTCTTCGCTCATGATAAGCGCAAAAGTAGGGTTTTTAAGCGAAAGGGTGAAAGTCAAATAAGAAGCGCAGGTTGTCATGCACTATCTGGCCGCTGACTGGATGCACAGGCACGGGTCAATGCTATTAAGTTAAGCATTTAAGCCCCACCTAACCCGATAGCTATCGGGCCCTCCGCAGAAGGGAGGGCGTTAAAATATAAGCAGCCGGAGACTCCCTTTCAGGGGTGTATTTTGAGCCGGCGTAACACCGGTGTAATCATACCAGATACTATTTGGCCGAAGTGAGCAATTGGATCTTTTTTTTGATTAACTCAATATCTTCGTCCTGTACCAATAAAAAATTCTTGGCATGTTCTATCTCATTCAGGATCACTTCTTGAATATCTGCTTGCATAGGCCGCAATTTTAAGGTTTCCATTTTCATTAGGATTAGGTATATACTACAAGGTACAATTTATTTAACTATAGTTTAATCTAAAACTTATCAACAGTCATCAAAATACAACCTGTCATTGTACAATAAACACTTTTAAGTTGGTATTGACTATCAGCTTATTGAGCCATTTTGTTGCCTTGATCTTAAAATCAGAACTATAATAAGAGCAATGACAGGCGTTGATAATATGGCCGGCAAAATAGTGCCCCGATACCCTGAAGCAATGTCTTTTCCTAAAGAAGATTTGCAATGAATAGCCCTGAATCATAACATTTTGTTTACAAACAGCCATTTGCCAATAACTAAGGCAAATAAGCGTTGAAGTGTTACGGTGCAATTGTTATATTTACCGCCCGTATAAAACCCCGTAAAAAATTATTATGTTTAGCAATAAAGCCATAATTAAAATATCTGCTATAGCATTGTTAGGTATTGGAGCCATATCGTTTGTAAACGATGATCCTAAAAAACCTGACGAAAGCCGCTTTACTCCCGTTACACTAACGCGCCCCGGCGATTTGGATGAGCCTAATACTTTTGAGGTATTGAGCGATGGCCGTGTATTGATCAGTGAGCGTAAAGGTGCTATCAAATTGTTTGACCCTATTACCAGGATGACCAAAACTATTGCAACGCTGGCCGTTAATACCAAATACACCAGCGCAAGAGGTAAGGTTACTGAGGCCGAAGAGGGTTTGATGGGTTTAACCGTAGACCCTAACTTTGATAAAAACCATTTTATATATACCTTCTACGCGCATCCAACCGAAAAAAAATGGATGCTTACCCGTTGGAAATTTGAGGACGATGCCCTGGTAAAAGGATCGGAAAAAGTTGTGTTAGAGTTTGCAACCCAGCGCGAAGTTTGCTGTCACACCGGTGGCGGTATGACCTGGGATGCCAAGCACAACCTTTACCTGACCGTGGGTAACAATACCGGCGCGCTGTTATCATCATCAACCGATGAACGCCCTGACAGAGTAAGTTGGGATGATCAGCGCGGTACAGCCAACACCAATAGCTTACTGGGTAAAATATTGAAAATTCACCCCGAGCCAAATGGTTCTTACACTATCCCTGCGGGTAACCTGTTTCCTAAAGGAACACCTAAAACCCGCCCCGAAATTTATACTATGGGTCACCGCAACCCATGGAGGCCCTCTATCGACAGCAAAACCGGCTGGCTATATTGGGGCGATATTGGCCCCGACGCTACCGAAGACAGCGAGATCAGCCCTAAAGGTTATGACGAATTGAACCAGGCACGCAAACCAGGTTTCTTTGGCTGGCCATACTTTGTGGGCCCTAATGCCCCGTACCCGATTTTTAACTATACCGACGGCGAAGCCGGCCCTGCCAAAGATCCGAAAAAACCGATGAATACTTCGGTTAACAATACTGGCTTAACACAGCTGCCACCGGTTTCTGCGCCGTTTATTTATTATCCATATTCAGCTTCCCCGGAGTTTCCACTGGTAGGTAGCGGCAGCCGTAGTGCGGTTGGTGGTCCGATATATCACAAAAGCGACCGTCCGTTGGCTAAACGCCCGTGGCCCTCTTATTATGAAGGTAAATGGTTAGCTACTGATCTGGCCCGCGGCTGGATCATGGCAATATCCATGAAGCCTAATGGCGATTACCTGGGCATGGAACAGTTCCTGCCAAGCTATCACCCTATTGAGCCTATCGATATGAAATTTGGCCCTGACGGTGACCTGTATGTATTAGAGTATGGTAGTGTATGGTTTGGCAAAAGCGACAACGCTAAACTGGTGCGCATCGAGTACAATGCCGGTAACCGCAAACCAGTGGTAATGGCATCAACCAATAAACAAGGTGGTACTGTACCGCTTAAAATTACGCTTTCATCAGCCGGTACTTTTGATGCCGATGGCGACGCGTTAAGGTATAGCTGGAAAGTTACGTCGCCAGGGGCTGCACTTAAGTTGTATCCGCACGCAAATCCTGCTATTACCATCACCAAAGCAGGTGTTTACATGGCAACTTTAACTGTCACTGATTCGCATGGCGCAAAAAACGCTAAAACAATTAAGATCATTGCAGGCAACGAAGCGCCACAGGTTATTGTTGATTTGAGCGGCAACCGTTCCTTTTATTTTAACGGTAAACCATTTGATTATAATGTAACGGTAAGCGACAAAGAGGACGGCAGCCTGACATCGGGTGGCATTACACCCGCTCATGTATCTATGAGTATCAACTATACTTCTGAAGGGTTTGATTATGTGCAGGTAGCGCAAGAGCAAAGCAGTGTCGATGCGTCGACCCAATTTGCTGTAGCCCGTGCTTTAATTAGCAGCTCAGATTGTAAAAACTGCCACAGTATTAATGCAGTTAACGTAGCACCGAGTTTTACTGATATAGCTAATAAATACAAGGGCAATACTACAGAAATAGAGCGCCTGGCACATGTAATCCGTACCGGTGGCCGTGGCCATTGGAACCGCCCGGTGGATATGCCGGCTCACCCGGGCATTGCGTTAAGCGATGCACATACCATTGTTAATTACATTATGAACGTAACTAACAACAACATCAACACTATGCCATTAAAAGGCAGCTTTACGCCAAATGTTCCGGCTGACGACAATGGTAACGGCAGTTACCTTATCCGCGCCGCTTATACTGATAAGGGCAACAAAAATATCCCAAAACAAACTACAGCAACAACCATTATACTGCACAACCCGGTAGTTTATGCTGCTACCGCACCGGTTATTAAAAACGCCTTTACCAAGGTTAATGGTTTAGATGGATCAACTAACGTAGTGGCCCGTAAAGACGGTTATGTAGAGTTCAAAAAAATAGATCTGACCAATATCAAACAAATGGAGCTGGCAGCGTATGCTACCGCTTTAGAGAACAATCCGGGTGGTACCATTGAAGTCCATGTTGATGCGCCGACAGGCGCCTTGATCGGCCAGGCAGCATTCGAGCAACTGGATAACAAACCTAAAGACGAAAACTGGGTAAAAACAGATATCAAAGAAACCGC
>DATCXS010000058.1:0-2437 GCA_036565645.1 Mucilaginibacter sp. | reverse complement strand
GAGATTGCGCAACTTAACCTGAATGACCCCCATGCAGCCGAAGGTTTGTGGATATTGCAAATTGTAAGCACAACTATTCCCATTTTTGCGGCGGCATTTATCTTCGCCAAATATGTGGTAAAGGATACCAGCGAATACCTGCGAACCTCATTTAAATTTCCCTGGTTTTTAATGGTTATTATTTTTTTTGTGATGCTGGTATCTGCGCCGCTGATAGAAGCGCTGGCTAATATCAACCAGAAACTGCAGCTGCCTGATTTTTTGGCCGGATTACAAAGATGGATGCGTGATACCGAAGATCAGGCACAAAAACTAACTGCGATATTACTACAAATGAAATCAGTAAGCAGCCTGATCTTTAAACTGCTGGTAGTAGGGCTGCTTACCGCGATCGTTGAAGAGTTTATGTTCAGAGGATGTATCCAAACTATATTACTGAAATGGTCGAAGAACTCACATATAGCTGTATGGGTTGCAGCGGCATTGTTTAGCGCCTTCCATCTGGAATTTTTCGGTTTTTTACCACGATTGATGCTGGGTGTTTTGTTTGGCTATTTTGTAATGTGGAGCGGCAGTATCTGGACCTCGGTTTGGGCGCATTTTATTAATAATGGAACAGTGGTCATTGGGTACTATTTGTACCAAAACAAAATGATCAGCGTTAACCCCGATGACACACATATATTTAATTTACCGGCCTATCTGTTTAGCCTGATAATTGTTTTATTTTTGCTTTATCTGTGCAGCAAAATAGCAATGGGCACATTGAAAATGCCCTTTAAATAAATGGAAAAAAACTGGATCAAATTTTTTTCTTCCTCTGATTTTTACCAATCAGAGATAGTAAAGCAGGTGCTTTGCGAGCACCAGATTGATGCCGTTTTATTAAATAAACAAGCTTCATCGCATTGCGACTTTGGCGATATCGAAGTTTATATACACCAGCAGGATTTTAGTCGCGCCGTTGAAGTGATGATCCTGAACCAATTATAAAATATGAAAACCCGCGCCATAACCGGCTTCTTCTTTATCATAATAATGCTGGCCTCCGTTTTACTGAATAGTTATGTATTCGGAGTATTTTATTTAATATTAAGCGGCCTGGCCTTGTGGGAGTTTTATGGCTTGATTAAACAAGCCGGCATTAAGCCTGATGGAGTAACCGGTATACTTAACGGCGCCTTTATTTATATTGTATTTGCACTGGTAGCTGTTGATAGCGACTATCATAAACTGATTTTTGTACTGCCGGTAACGCTCAGCGCCATATTTATACAAGAGCTATTTAAAAAAAACAGCGCACCATTTACCAACATCAGTTACACTTACCTTGGGCTGATATTTGCCATTGTTCCATTTAGTTTTTTTCATGCATTGGCATATGTAAACGGAACAGCCAACCTGCATTACCCAATGGCTTTTTTGCTGATGCTTTGGGCCAATGATACCGGGGCTTACCTGGTAGGCAGCAAGCTGGGGCGCACTAAGTTGTTTGAGCGCCATTCACCTAAAAAAACCTGGGAGGGCTTGATAGGTGGTATCATTATCACAGGTATCGCTGCTTACATCATCAGTATATACTTTACCGAGCTAACGATTGACCAATGGATCTGGATTGGCCTGCTTATCAGCTGCTTTGGCACTACCGGCGATTTAATTGAATCTATGTTTAAACGCAGCATTGACGTTAAAGACTCGGGGGGTATTTTACCGGGCCACGGCGGTTTGCTGGACCGGTTTGATGGCCTGCTTCTTGCTGCACCTGTTGTATATGCTTATTTGTACTTTGTTACAAATGCTTAATTTTACATCATGAAACCAGCGTATGCTAACACCAGCAAACAGATAAATAAGCACATGGCGGCTTCATTACCATTAAAAAACAAACTGAGCAGCACTTATAAGCTGCCGTTGAAACAACTTACTAACGAATAATGAAAAAAATGACTTTCCATAAAGAGGGATACACGTCCCTTGCGCTGTGTATCTTAATCATCTTTGTTTTAAATGCGGCTATCCAGTTTTACTGGCCACAGCATACCGCGTTAAAATGGATAGTTTATATCTTATCGTTCGCGTTGTTTATAACAATAGTTCAGTTTTTTCGGAACCCGCATTTTGATATTACGCGGGACGAGAAAAGCGTACTATGCCCTGCTGATGGTAAAGTGGTAGTTATTGAAGAAATTACAGAACCCGAATACCTGAAAGATAAACGGATACAAATATCGGTTTTCATGTCGCCGGTAAATGTGCATGTTAACCGTAACCCTATAAGCGGCGTAGTAAAATACTTTAAATATCACCCGGGTAAATATTTGGTGGCCTGGCATCCAAAATCGTCAACAGAAAATGAGCGCACCACAGTAGTTACTGAAAACGCTGACGGAACGCAAGTGCTGTTCAGGCAAATTGCCGGTGCGTTGGACCGCCGTAT
>DATCXS010000045.1:0-5303 GCA_036565645.1 Mucilaginibacter sp. | reverse complement strand
GGGCAAATATGAAAAGGCGCTGCCGTTAATAAAAATTGATTACATACAGTCGCTAAAATATGGCGAGAAAGACAATGCCACTATGGCGCTGCTGCGCTTGGTGAAAATAAACTTCATTAAGAACAATATAGCACAATGCTTAAAGCAGTTGGATACTGCCTGGCTCCTGATAAAAAATGGCAGAGCATCTGTGCTAAATATTAAAACAGATATCTACGACCTTAAAGCACAATGTTATTACAAAATGGGCCAGCCTGCAACTGCGCTGGTCTTTCGCAAAAAATATGAGGCAGCCAAAGACAGCCTGGCCGTTCAAAATAATATAGCGGCGGTCGAGGTGGTGAAAATGCAATACGTTATTGGCAAGCAACTGGCAGAAGACAACCGGCTTAAAGCGCAGGCGCAAGAGCGGAATGCTGTATTCATTATCCTGTTTTTGGTAGTGATTATTTTGGTGCTTCTGTATAGCAGGCAAGCATTAAAGTCGCGCAAGGATAAGGAGTTGATGCGGTCTGAAAAGCGCCGGGTAGACGAGGAGCTTAGGTATACGGCCATGAAACTGCAAACCTATACCGAACATCTGCGTAAGAATAACAGGTTGATTGACACCTTTAAAGAGCAGATTGATCAGCTAAAAAATAAAAATGCCGATAGTACGGTTGTTGAACACCTGGAGCAATTGATGCAGGCACATATCATGACTGATGCCAACTGGCTTGAATTTAAAAAGATATTCTTGAAGGTTTATCCCAATTTTCTTTTCAATTTAAAAAAGAACTTCCTGAATTTGTCTGAAACCGATGTCAGGCTGCTTACTTTGATCAAGCTGCAATCGTCAAATAAAGAGATGGCCAATATGCTGGGCATTACGCCCGAAGGTATTAAAAAAGCCAAACAGCGTCTTCGAAAAAAAATGCAGTTAGATGGCGATATAAGTATTGAAGAAGCTATATCCAGACTTTAAGCAGTGGCTTTTGTGCCCCGTTCTATGTTTTTGTCCCCTTTTTGTATATCACCAAAAATTAGGCTTTAACCTACTCGTGAATTAAATTTGGGTCAACTAATGATTAAACCCAACACGCTTTCCCCTAATTGCGTGCATGCTGTATTGATTAAAAGAACAATAACCTTGGTTAGGCATATAATAAAGAAAAAAATGCCCCAAGTGTGAACGTGGTGAATTGGACATCCGCGTCACCGGAATTTGGTTGTTAAATCATTTTTATTTTGGATACACTAAACGATAGATAAGGTATATGTACGGTTCAGTGTGGCATGAAACCAAAGTAAGATTGTCTGAACAACTGGTATAGTTATTGCAATACATCCAGTGATTTAAATCTAAATACCATGAAGACACAGGATATTAAAAATGGCACAGGTCAGGGATCGTCAACTGCAGACCGTAGCTTCGTCGACCAAAGTGAAAGAGCGAAAGAAAGAGGCATCAGCAATGCCGGTGGACAGCGTTCTTTTCAAACTTCGAGTAAAGATAGCGCTCACAGGCCGCAAAAAAGAAAGCCACTGTTATAGCAGATATTGCCTCCGGTTTGCATCGGGGGCTTTTTTATGTATGTGGTTATAGGTAATAATCTATACTTTTGTGGCAATATGAAGAAAATACTCCTTTTGTGCCTGGTCGTACTTACCGCCTGCAACTCAAAACCAAAAACACCTTTTAAAATATTAAAATCGGTCAAAATAAAGGACGGTGCTAAGCTGGATGTACAGGTAAATAGTCGCATTAGCAAGCAAGAGATGGTTGATATAGCGGCTTATTTAAAAAATGATAGCTCACAATACAATAATTTGCAGGTTGATTTTATTTTGCCGGGCAACAGTTATGAAAACAAAGGCGGCATTGTAGTATACGCTACTGCGGCTTATCACGACAAATCGATCGTATCGCCGGCGGATACCGTTAGTGATAAAGATAAAAACTTTTTAAGCTTTGAGTTCATGGGCTTTACGCCCGAAAAAGCCAGGCAGCTACTGGCCCTTGATCCGAAGGAACTGGCCGGCAAACACCTTATTGGTAAGTTTATTGATGATGATACCAAAACCATCAGCCTGATTGCCGAGGACAAACATGAGAACAATCAGCTATATATCCTTGAACTGGATAGCAGCGGCACAGTAGTGTCGGCAATTGCGCCGATGGCGGTTACCGTCAAGGGTATTAAAAAAATGGTGGTAAGTCAGCAAGGCGACTATATGGTATTAAAGGACAGCATCCTGACCATGTACAGCAGCACCGACTATGACAAGCCTTTCCGCAGTATTAAACAAAACTTATAATTATTTTGAAGAAGCTGCCGGTTTCGCCGGTTTAACAACCGCGACCGGCTTATTCAGGGCAAAGCGTTTGCCTATGACGGCCAGCTGCCCATCGTTAAGTTTTGAAGTAGATTTTAGTAGTTGTAAAAAATAAGCCACTTCGTTCTCCGCAGCGGGGCAGCCAATGCTTTCGCCCGGAGCATCTAATGATGCCCCTGCCGGGCGGATCTTACTATCGCCTAATAATTTTCCTTTAGCATCCAGAATCACCCAAAATGGCAATCCGCTTTTTTCGCCTTTAAAAGCTTTAAGCTGGTCTAATGAGCCAGGGTTTTCCAAACCGGCCTTAGCAGGTTGCTCCAGCACATCTAAGTGAGCAATCACATAATTGTCGTCAAAGAATTTTTTGCAGGAAGGATCTTCCAGGCTGGCATCCATTTTTTTGCACCAGCCGCACCACGAAGCATGAAACATCAGCAGCACCTTTTTATGTTCTTTTTTGGCTTGGGCATAAGCCTGCTTCATCACCACGCTACTGGCGGGGGGCGTGTTCTGAGCTAACGTTGACAGCGAAAATGCCGATAACAGGGCCGCAAATAATAACAGATGCTTTTTCATGATGTATTTTTATTGGACAAGATAACGCTATAACTGTTTATTTCAAAACCAATTGGGCCGTGTTGCGGCTAATCTGCTCTAACAGCACCGTTTTATCGGCGGTAAGTTCTTTAATTGTCCCTGTAGTATAATGTCTGACGGTAACCAGTGTCAGATCTTTATTATATTTAGTTCGATATTTCTGATTTAATGCTTCCAGCAATCCGCCAAAATATTCTTCGTTATAATCAAAACAAACACTAAAGCTTAACGCCGAGGTTTGCATCACATTAACCTTCACACGATGTCTGGCAAATTTCCCTAATACATCACTGAGATGATCTTCAGTAATAAACGAATAATCTTTAGTCGCGACAGACAGCAGTATTTGTTTTTGCTTGATGATGATAACCGGTTTTTCAAAAATATTATTAGCGGTTTCCCTAATCACGGTACCGGGCGCATCCGGATCGGTAAAAGGTTTTACCAACAATGGTATTTTAGCGTTTTGCAGCGGCTTAATGGTTTTAGGGTGGATTACCGTAGCGCCATAATAAGTCATCTCAATCGCCTCGGTATAACTTAGTTCATCAAACTTAACAGTGTCTCTAAACAGTTTGGGATCTGCATTTAAAATGCCGGGTACATCTTTCCAGGTAGTCACTGATTGTGCGCCCAGGCAAGAAGCAAATATAGACGCCGTATAGTCGGAACCCTCACGGCCCAGGGTGGTAGTAAAGTTTTCAGACGTCCCGCCTAAAAAACCCTGGGTAACCACAAAGCCAAGCTGCAATTGTGCCGGGATGCCCAACTGAATACTATGGCGGGTTTTGTCCCATTGTACTACACCTTCCCGGTAGGTATTGTCGGTATGAATATAACCGCGAACATCCAGCCACCGGCTTGTTAAGCCGGCCTGGTTCAAATAAGCTGTAACAATACGGGTTGATACCAGCTCGCCAACCGAAACGATCTGGTCATAAGTGAAATCAAAATCATCATGTGGTTCGTCTTCGATCATCCAGTCAATCTCTACAAAGCTGTTAGCTATCTCGTCAAAAACCGGATGGCCCTGCTCAAACAGCTTATCCATAATTTCGAAATGGTAGCGTTTAATGCTTTCGTAAATATCATGCAGATCGCCGGACTGGTTTATATAAGCTTTAGTTAGGTTTTCCAGCGCATTGGTGGTTTTTCCCATCGCAGACACCACAATAAGCAGTTGCTCATTTTTATATTTGCCAACTACACCGGCCAGATTAATAATACCTTCTGCATCTTTAACTGATGCACCTCCGAATTTAAAAACAAGCATTTATTTAATATATTGGGTTACAACCGTATTAGGTTTTAATAAGGTTTTAAATTTTGCGTAAGGGATAAATAAGTTGGTTTGTCCGGCGGCATAAGGTTTTATCTCATATTGATTATACAGAAATTTAATACCCAACGGAGTGATTAGAAAGTTATCGTTCAGCGCAAACTTATTATCCTTAAAAAAGTAATTGACAGCCAAAGATGCGGTAGAGGTTAATTTTTCCTGTTTTCTGAAGACGGTATCAGCAATAGCGGTTAGCTTTTCGCCGTAACCCTGCATAAAGATATCGCTGAGCGCGATATTTTTATTTGACTTGGTATTCCAGTTAATAAAAGTGGTGATGCTGCTGCCATGTGCGCCGCCCTGAAAATTATAGCCACTTATTTCAAGCGTAGTCAGGCTTGAGTCTTGCCTTAGCACTTTGGCGTGACTATCCAGCGTAAAAAACATGTCCGAACGGCTGTCTTGCTTTTTCAGGGCATCGTACGAAGCGATGAAATCTTTAGCATATTGTTGCAAATTAGTTTGGCGCTTATCGCTATTAAATAAATTGAGCAAGCTGTTTGAAACTGAATTGTTCAGCGTGGTTTGATTGCTAAAAGCCGGATATGTTATTTTAGCCACCGAGCAACCTGTGTCGGGTTTATTGCCGCAGTCGCTTGCGCGCACTTTTATGGTTTTGTAGGTATAAGCCAGGGTATCTTTGTTAATATCCGGCTTAGTTGTATTCTTTTCGCCCCAGTTGCAGCTGCTTAGCGTTGCAATTACTCCGCAAAATAAAAGGTATCTTATTTTCATAGCTCAATAAGTTAGTAGTTGTTCTTTGGATAATGATGCATTTAACCAGCCTGCTTCAATTGCCGTATTATATTTTGCATAGAAATTAAGCGCCGGAGCGTTCCAATCAAGCACCTGCCAAACTATGCCTGCAAACCCCATTTCTTTAGCTTCTACGATCAACCGGTCAAAAAGCAATTTGCCGATCCCCCGGCCGCGCATAGGCTCGGTTACTATAAAATCTTCCAAATACATGCGGCAACCCTTCCAGGTTGAAAAACGGACGTAGTATAGTGCAAACCCAACAATCTGTCCGTTAACTTCAGCTACATAG
>DATCXS010000094.1:0-6742 GCA_036565645.1 Mucilaginibacter sp. | reverse complement strand
CAAGCAGAGCAGCCTGGCTGGCGCAATTCAAATCCGGCTTCGGTCAGGATATCCAGTATGCCTTCTTCTTTGATCTGCGCTTCAACAATGTGCGATCCCGGTACTAACCAGGCCGTAACATTATCAGCTTTGTGCTTACCTTTTACCAATGAAGCAAATGCTCTGAAATCCTCGATACGGCCGTTGGTACAACTGCCTACAAAAACGTAGTCAACCGGTTTGCCTATCATCGACTCGCCTTCATGAAAGCCCATATAACCTAATGATTTCTCATAGGTTGCTACGCCGCCTTCGATCTGGTCTGCATCCGGAATGTCATGTGATATCCCCATACCCATACCCGGGTTGGTACCGTAAGTGATCATCGGCTCGATAGATGCGCCGTCGTAAGTAAATTCTTTATCAAACACCGCACCTTCGTCGGTTTTTAGCGTTTTGTAGTAAGCTAAGGCTTTATCCCAGGCTTCGCCTTTTGGTGTAAACTCGCGGCCTTTAACATAGTTTATGGTAGTTTCGTCAGGAGCTATCATACCTCCGCGCGCACCCATTTCAATGCTCAGGTTACAAACAGTCATACGGCCTTCCATAGTCATGTTCTCGAAAACTTCGCCGGCATATTCTACAAAGTAACCTGTAGCGCCCGATGTGGTTAATTGAGAGATAATGAACAAAGCCACGTCCTTAGGCGTAACACCTTTACCTAATTTACCGGTAACGTTGATGCGCATTTTTTTAGGTTTTGGCTGCATGATACATTGTGTAGCCAATACCATTTCAACTTCTGAAGTACCTATACCAAAAGCAATGGCTCCAAACGCACCGTGAGTTGAGGTATGTGAGTCGCCACAAACAATAGTTGCGCCCGGTTGGGTAATGCCATACTCAGGACCTACTACGTGTACGATACCATTTTTCTGATGGCCTAAACCCCAGTGGCTTATGCCATACTCGGCCGAGTTTGCGGCAAGCATTTGCAGTTGGTTAGCCGAAAGCGGATCGGCAACCGGCAGGTGCTGGTTAATAGTAGGGGTGTTGTGGTCGGCCGTAGCGAATGTACGGTTAGGATACAACACTTTCATGCCCCTGGTTTTCAAGCCTAAAAAGGCCACCGGGCTGGTAACTTCGTGAATAAGGTGACGATCAATAAAAAGCACATCCGGCCCGTCTTCAATCTTGCGTACTACGTGTGCGTCCCACACCTTATCAAATAATGTTTTGCTCATTGTTTATTTTGTTAAGTGGTGAGTGGTTGGATTGGGTTGATTAGGTAATCGCGCCTCACTTGCACTCACTTATACTTTATAATTTACTCTTTATTTACTGATGATTGTCTGATCAAGTGAATCACTCACTTAATCAACCAATCAACTTTTAACTTTCTCTGCTACTAACGACACCAGATCCTCGTCGTTTATATCTAATTTATTATCAGCCAAAGTCAGGAAACGATGGTAGGCATCTGCCAGCTCTTCCTTGCTCAGGTTATAACCTAAACGTTCCAAATGGAACTTCAGTGCGTGCCTGCCGCTGCGTGCGGTAAGCACAATACTTGCGCTTGGGAAGCCAACGTCCTCAGGTCTGATAATTTCGTAATTTTCGCGATTTTTCAGGAACCCATCCTGGTGGATACCCGAGCTATGTGCAAAAGCGTTACTGCCTACAATAGCCTTATTAGGCTGTACCGGCATGCGCATTTGCGAGCTTACCATACGGCTCAGCTCATAAAAGTTCTTAGTATTGATGTTAGTGTACAAGCCAAGCGTTTGGTGAGTTTTCAATATCATCACAACTTCTTCGATAGAAGTATTACCGGCGCGCTCACCAATGCCATTAATGGTGCCTTCAATTTGGCGGGCACCGTTTTGCAAGCCGGCGATAGAGTTAGCAGTAGCTAAACCCAGATCATTATGGCAATGCACAGATATAATGGCTTTATCTATATTCTTAACGTTTTCTTTCAGGAATTTTATTTTTGATCCGTAAACATCAGGCAGGCAGTAGCCGTTGGTGTCGGGGATGTTTACTACCGTGGCGCCTGCTGCAATTACAGCCTCTATCATTTGTGCCAGGTAAACTACATCCGCACGACCGGCATCCTCGGCATAAAATTCAATATCCTCAACAGATTTTTTGGCATATTTCACAGCTTCCACAGCGCGCTCCAAAATCTCTTCGCGGGTGCTGTTAAATTTGTGTTTGATATGCATATCAGACGAGCCGATACCGGTATGTATACGTGGGTGTTTGGCATATTTGAGCGACTCGACAGCGGCATCTATATCGCCTTTGTTGGCACGGGTCAGTGCGCAAACGGTAGGATTTTTTACAGCTTTTGATATTTCTACCACACTCTGGAAATCGCCAGGGCTTGAAATAGGGAAACCCGCTTCGATGATGTCAACACCTAATGCCTCCAGTTCGCGGGCAATCTCAATTTTTTCGGGTGTAGTTAACTGACAGCCCGGTACCTGTTCGCCATCGCGAAGCGTGGTATCGAAAACGTAGACTCGGTTGGGATCGTGTAACATGTGTTTGTTGTTTAATAGTCCTTAATCAAAAGTCTTGAGTCTTTAGTCCTGAGTATAAAGTCTTTTATTTAAGACTCACAACTCAGGACTTAGGACACTCGACTAAAAATATTACGCTTCTACAGCCTGATTTTCCGGACGTAAGCTACGTACGGTTTTACCTGCTTGCCATAATTCGCTGTCGCGTAGCTCAGCTAATTCGGCATCCAGTTTCTCGCGGTAATCAGTTTTACTGTTTGAGTCGATTGAACGTTGTGACTCAACACCTGTTGCAACACTTTTGTACAGGTCTTCAAATACCGGTTTAGTAGCGTCACGGAATTTTTTCCACCAATCTAACGCACCACGTTGTGCAGTAGTCGAGCAGTTAGCATACATCCAGTCCATACCGTTTTCAGCAACCAATGGCATTAATGATTGGGTTAACTCTTCAACAGTTTCGTTGAATGATTCAGAAGGAGAGTGTCCATTGCTGCGTAATACTTCGTACTGTGCAGCAAAAATACCCTGGATACAACCCATCAGCGTACCACGCTCGCCGGTTAAATCGCTGTAAACTTCTTTACGGAAATCAGTTTCAAATAAGTAACCGCTACCAACAGCGATACCTAAAGCAATAACACGGTCGAAAGCTTTACCTGTAGCATCCTGGAAGATAGCGTAGCTTGAGTTCAAACCACGACCTTGCAAGAACATGCGGCGCAATGAAGTACCCGAACCTTTTGGGGCTACCAGGAACACATCAACATCAGCAGGAGGGATAATGCCGGTTTGCTCGTTGAAAGTGATACCAAAACCGTGAGAGAAATACAATGCTTTGCCCGGAGTTAAGTGTTTTTTAACAGTTGGCCATAAAGCAATCTGTGCAGCATCGCTTAATAAATAACAAATTACGGTGCCTCTTTCTAAAGCTTCTTCAATTTCAAAAAGGGTTTCGCCCGGTACAAAACCATCGCTGATAGCTTTATCCCATGTTTTTGAATTTTTACGTTGACCAACAATTACGTTGATACCATTGTCTTTTTGGTTAAGAGCCTGACCCGGGCCTTGTACGCCATAACCAATTACGGCTACAGTCTCGTTTTTCAGGATCTCTTGTGCTTTCGATAGAGGGAACTCCTCGCGGGTTACTACGTTTTCTTCAGTGCCGCCGAAATTTAATTTTGCCATTGTTTTTGTTTTTATTGTTTTGATTTCACCGATGTTTTGACATCGATTGTTTTTGTGATTACTTAGCCCCCTCTAAATCTCCCCCGGTAGAGGAGACTTTTTGAGGTTTTATTATCATTTACTTTATAATTACTTATTCAAAAGCCCTCCCTTCCGGGGAGGGTTGGGTGGGGCTGTTCTACATCGTAAACACCTTACTCCCCTTATTCAAATATTCATTCTCCATAACATCTTCGCCCGGTTCCATTCTTTCAAACTCGCGCAGTTTTGCATTAAAGCCTTCGCTGTTTTTAATGATGGCAACGCGTGCGCTGCGTACAAACTCAATCAGTCCGTAAGGTTGAAGAATTTTGATCAGGTTGTCTGTTTCTTCGCGATGACCGGTGGTTTCAAACACAGTATAATCTTTACGGATTACTACTGCGCGTGCACCATTTTCGCGCAGCAGACGCTCAACGCTTACTTTCTCGGCTATAACGTCTGTCGATACTTTATAAAGTGCCAGCTCCTGCCATATCACATCCTCATTGCTATGGTAGTATACTTTTAAAACTTCTACCTGCTTCTCAATCTGGCGGGTTAGTTTGCGCACCACTTCTTCAGATTCGGTAATTACAACGTTGAAACGGTGAATGCTTTCTACTTCAGAAGGAGAGGTGTTTAAACTGTCTATATTTATTTTACGGCGCGTGAATATGATCGCTATCCTGTTCAGTAAACCAACCTGGTTTTCGGTATAGATAGTGATGTTATATTCCTGCCTGCCGTTACCAGCACCAGCCCCCTCTAAATCTCCCCCTGTAGGGGAGACTTTTTGAATTCCATTTATTGTATTTTCCATTTTAAATTCCTTTAACTAAAGCCCTCCTGCCACATAGGTTAGGAGGGGCCGATTTTATTAATTAAGCCCTCCCTACCGGGGGAGGGTTTGGGAGGGGCTTATTTCAATCTGATCTCACTAACACTGCAGCCTTGAGGCACCATCGGGAACACGTTGTTCTCTTTGGTAACCTTAACTTCTAACAGGAATGAACCTTTGTTTTCTAACATTGCCTTTAATGCGCCCTGCAACTGTTCACGTTGCTCAACCAATTGGCCCGGGATACCATAAGCACCGGCCAGTTTCACAAAGTCGGGGCTTTGAATATCTACGAACGAGTAACGGCGCGAATTAAACAACTCCTGCCATTGGCGCACCATACCCAGGAAACGATTGTTCAGGACGATGATCTTTACATCAACACCGGTTTGCATAATGGTACCCAATTCCTGACAAGTCATCTGGAAACCGCCATCGCCGATGATAGCAACTACGGTACGATCCTGAGCACCATATTTAGCGCCGATGGCTGCCGGCAAGGCAAAACCCATAGTACCCAAACCACCACTGGTAACATTACTGCGGGTATTATTGAATTGCGCATAGCGGCAAGCTACCATTTGGTGCTGGCCAACGTCGCTCACAATAATGGCTTCGCCTTTTGTTAGTTCGTTAAGTTGTTTAATTACTTCACCCATGGTCATTTCGCCGCTTATCGGGTTCAGTTCTTTTTTTATAACAGCCTCAACCTCTTGCCTGGTATATTCTTTAAAACGGTTTAACCACTCCGTGTGCTGTTTCTCCTCGATCAGAGCGGTCAGCATGGGCAGGGTTTCTTTACAATCGCCCCAGACAGGTACGGTAGTTTTTACGTTTTTGTCTATCTCTGCCGGGTCAATATCCAGATGTATAACCTGGGCCTGCTTTGCATATTTATCTAAACGGCCGGTAACGCGGTCGTCAAAACGCATGCCTATAGCAATCAATACGTCGCACTCGTTGGTTAACACGTTTGGTCCGTAGTTACCATGCATGCCCAGCATACCCACATTCAGTTCATGATCTGTAGGGATAGCACCAACACCCAAAATGGTCCATGCCGATGGGATACCGCTTTTTTCTACAAAAGCTCTAAACTCCTTTTCAGCATTACCCAATAATACGCCCTGACCAAATAATATAAATGGTTTTTGGGCTTTATTGATCAGTGCGGCAGCTTGCTCAATGTATTGCGGACGAACGATAGGTTTTGGACGATAACTGCGGATATGCCCACATTTGACATAGCCTTTGTAATCAAACTCCTGGATCTGCGCATTTTTAGTAATATCGATCAACACCGGACCCGGGCGGCCGCTTTTAGCAATATAAAATGCTTTAGCCAAAACCTCGGGGATCTCATTAGCATCAGTTACCTGGTAGTTCCATTTGGTTACCGGGGTAGTGATGTTGATCACGTCGGTTTCCTGGAAAGCATCGGTACCTAAAAGGTGAGCAAACACCTGCCCGGTAATACAAACCAGCGGCGTACTGTCTATCTGCGCATCGGCCAAACCTGTTACCAGGTTGGTAGCACCGGGGCCGCTGGTAGCAAATACCACGCCCACTTTACCCGAGGTGCGTGCATAACCCTGGCCCGCATGTGTGCCGCCCTGCTCGTGCCTGACCAAAACATGGTTAAGCTTATCATTATAATCGTATAAAGCATCATATATTGGCATAATGGCACCACCCGGATAACCAAAAATGGTGTCAACGCCTTCTGCAATTAATGCTTCTAATACTGCTACCGAGCCGGAAACCTTTTTGGTTACCGCTGTAGTCGGTTGTGTTAGTATTTCCTGTTGTGCAACTTCCATACTGTTATTTTTTTGCTCCCCGGCCCCTAAAGGGGAGAGGGGATGGTTATTATTTTTTTTAAGTACCTCCATTACTCCCCCTTTAGGGGGCCGGGGGGCTACAACTCATCTGTCACGCAACCTTCGGCCGCATTTGAAACAGTCTTGGCATATTTATATAGTAAGCCTTTAGTTGCTTTTAACGCTGGCTGTTTCCATGCAGCTTTACGTGCAGCCATTTCCTGGTCAGATATTTTTAGGTTGATACTGTTTGTGGTAGCATCAATTTCAATAATATCGTTGTCATTGATCAAGCCTATAGCGCCCCCGTCAAAAGCTTCGGGGGTGATGTGGCCTACCACAAAGCCGTGGGTGCCGCCGCTAAA